>NZ_JBQTCJ010000001.1:0-260096 GCF_052380005.1 Salinarimonas sp. NSM | reverse complement strand
GTCCGCGCTCGCGCTGCCGCGGGGCCGCACGCTCGGCCCGGACGGCGAGCCGCCGAGACGCCTGACGCGCGCCTGAGCCCGCGGCCGACGGCCGGCGGGCTCCCGAACGCTCGTCCGCCACCAGGAAACCGCATCCATGATCCGCATCCTTCGCGAGCCTGCGCTCACGCGCCGGTCCTTCCTCGCGCGCTCGGCCGCCCTCGTCGGCGCCGCAGCACTCCCCGCCGCTCCCGCCCGCGCCGCCGGGCCGCGCGAGATCACCCTCGCCCCCGCGCCCTCCCGCGCGGCGATCGTCGGCGCGCCCTATCCCGAAACCTCCGTCTGGGCCTACGACGGTCGCATTCCGGGCCCGGAGATCCGCGTCGCCCAGGGCGAGCGGCTGCGCATCGCCGTCGACAACCGCCTGCCGGCTCCGACGACGGTCCACTGGCACGGCCTGCGCCTGCCCAACGCCATGGACGGCGTCGCCCACGTGACCCAGGAGCCGATCGCGCCGGGTGCGCGCTTCGTCTACGCGTTCGACGCCCTCGACGCCGGCACCTTCTGGTACCACCCGCACTACGCCAGCGCGGAGCAGCTCGAGCGCGGCCTCGCGGGCGTCCTCGTCGTCGAGGAGCCCGAGCCCCTGCGGGTCGATCGCGACCTGGTCTGGGCGCTGGACGACTGGCGCCTCGACCGCGAGGCGGCGATCGTCGAGGACTTCGGCAACGGGATGGACACGAGCCATGCCGGGCGGCTCGGCAACACGGTCACTCTGAACGGTCGCGTCCCCGGCGAGATCGCCGTCTCCCCCGGCGAGCGCCTGCGCCTGCGCCTCGTCAACGTCGCCAATGCGCGCATCTTCGCGCTGCGCTTCGCCGACCATGCGCCCGTCGTCGTCGCGCGCGACGGCCATCCGGTCGCGCCGCACGAGCCGAAGGACGGCGTCGTGCTGCTCGGCCCCGGCATGCGGGTCGATCTCGTCCTCGATTGCGGCGCGGATCCCGGCGCGCGCGCCTCCGTCGTCGACGTCTTCCCGCGCGAGCCCTACCGCGTCGTGGATCTCGCCTACGGGCGGATGCCCCTGCGCGAGAGCCCGCTCGATGCGCCCCTCGCGCTGGCGCCGAACCCCGTGCCCGAGCCCGACCTCGCGACGGCGCTGACGCGAGAGGTGGTGTTCGAGGGCGGCATGATGGGCGGCTTCCGCGGCGGCCCTGAGACGATGCGCGCCATGACGAGCCGTGGCCTCGCCTGGGCGGTGAACGGCGTGGCCGACGACGGCGCCCACGCGATGCCGCCGCTGCTGACCGTCGAGAGCGGGCGCTCGGTCGTGCTCGATCTGGTGAACGAGACGGCCTGGTGGCACCCGATCCATCTGCACGGGCACGCGTTCCGGATCCTGGAGCGGGACGGCGCGCCCGAGCCTCATGCGCCGCTCGCCGACACCGCGCTGATGGCCCCGCGCGAGCGCATGCGCATCGCGTTCGTGGCCGAGGGCGCGGGCGCCTGGCTGCTGCACTGCCACGTGCTGGAGCACCAGGCCGGCGGCATGTCGGCCGTCCTGCGCGTCGTCTGACCGGACGCGTGAAACCACGAGAACGGAGGAACGACCGATGCTCACGCAGCGAGGATGGGGCGATCACATGAACGGCTGGATGAACGATCACATGGGCGGCCTCTGGGGCTGGGGCATGGGGCTCTGGGGCCTCCTGCTCCTCGTTCTGGTGGTTCTCGTCATCGCGGCGCTGATCAAGTACCTGCGCCGATGAGGCGGAGCGTCGCGATCGCGCTCGCGGCGGCGCTTCTCGGCATCGCCGCGGCGGGAGCCTGGCTCGCGCTCGGCGAGCGGGGCGAGGCCGCGCGGGTGGCCCAGGGGCGTGCGCTCTACGCGGAGCATTGCGCAGCCTGCCACGGCGCTGAGCTGGAAGGGCAGCCGCGCTGGCGCGAGCGCCTCCCGAGCGGCCGCCTGCCGGCGCCGCCGCACGACGAGACCGGCCACACCTGGCACCATTCCGATCGCCAGCTGATCGCCATCACCAGGCACGGCCCGGGCGCGCTCGTGCCCGGGTACGAGAGCGACATGCCCGGCTTCGCCGACGTGCTCGAGGACGCCGAGATCGAGGCCGTGCTCGCCTTCATCAAGAGCACCTGGCCCGAGCGGGAGCGGCGGTTCCAGGAGGAGCGCACCCTGGCCGACCCGCGCCGAGAGGCGCGCGAGGAAGGCCGTTGACCTTCCAGTCGTTGGAAGGTCGACGGTCCGATCACGACGAGACGAACCGGGAGAAGCGCCATGCCCGAACGAGCCCACGCCCATCGTCACGCACGAGATCACGCCCACGAGGGCGGGGGTCCCGCCGCGACCGCGCGCCGCGCGCAGGATGACGCCGGCCACGGCGGCGGCCACGGCGGCCACGGCGGCCACGACCACACGGCCATGATCGCGGATTTCCGCCGCCGCTTCTGGGTCACACTCGTGCTGACCCCGCCGATCCTGCTGCTCTCGCCGATGATCCAGGAGTTCCTTGGCCTCGCCGAGGCGCTCGCCTTCGGCGGCTCGAGCCTCGTCCTGTTCGCGCTGTCGACGATCGTCTTCTTCTACGGCGGCTGGCCGTTCCTGACGGGCTTCGTGTCGGAGGTCGGCAAGCGCAAGACCGGGATGATGACGCTCATCTCGCTGGCGATCACCGTCGCCTACGTCTACTCCACCGCGACCGTCTTCGGCCTCTCCGGCGAGCCGTTCTTCTGGGAGCTCGCGACGCTGATCCTGATCATGCTGCTCGGGCACTGGATCGAGATGCGCTCGGTCATGGGCGCCTCGGCGGCGCTCCAGGCGCTGGTGGCCCTGATGCCGGCGACGGCGGACCGGGTGGCCCCGGACGGGACCACCGAGGCGGTGCCCGTCTCGGACATCGTGCCCGGCGACCGCGTCCTCGTCCGCCCCGGCGCCAAGGTGCCGACGGACGGCGTCATCGTCGAGGGCCGCACCAGCCTCGACGAATCGATGCTCACGGGCGAGTCGAAGCCGGTGGCGCGCGGCGAGGGCGAGGTCGTCATCGGCGGCGCCGTCAACGGCGAGGGCGCGATCACGATCGAGATACGCAAGACCGGCGGCGAGACCTACCTCGCGCAGGTGGTCGAGATGGTGCGCCGGGCGCAGGAGACGCGCTCACGCAGCCAGAACCTGGCGGACCGTGGCGCCAACATCCTCACCTACAGCGCGATCGCGGTGGGCATCGTGACGCTCGTCGTCTGGCTCGCGGTGGGCGCGGCCCCCGAGTTCGCCATCGCGCGCATGGTGACGGTGATGGTGATCGCCTGCCCCCACGCGCTCGGCCTCGCCGTCCCGCTGGTCGTCGCCGTCAGCACGCGGCTGAGCGCGACGAGCGGCCTCTTGATCCGCGACCGGGCGAGCTTCGAGCGCGCGCGGGGCCTCGACGCGGTCGTCTTCGACAAGACCGGCACGCTCACCGAGGGCCGCTTCGGCGTGAGCGACGTCATCCCGCTCGGCTCGCTGTCCGCCGACGAGGTCCTCGGGTGGGCCGCCGCGCTCGAGAGCCAGTCCGAGCACCCGATCGCCCGCGGGGTCACCCGCTCCGCGCAGGAGCGCGGGCTCACGGTCGAGGCCGTGCGCGACTTCCGGAACCTGCCGGGGGAGGGGGCGGAGGCCGCCGTCGCCGGGCGCGATGTCAAGGTCGTCGGTCCGGGCTACCTTCGCCGGCACGAGATCGCGGCGCACAGCGCGGAGGTCGCGCGGGTCGCCGAGCAGGGCAAGACGGTGGTCTACGTCCTCCTCGACGAGGCCGTCGTCGGCGCCGTCGCGCTGGCGGACGTGATCCGGCCCGAATCCCGCGAGGCGATCGCCACGCTCAAGGCGATGGGCGTCGAATGCATGATGCTCACGGGCGATTCCCGCGCGGTCGCCGCCAGCGTCTCCGCCGAGCTCGGCCTCGACGACTTCTTCGCCGAGGTTCTGCCCGGCGAGAAGGCGGACAAGATCCGCGAGGTGCAGGCGCGCGGCAAGACGGTGGCCATGGTCGGCGACGGCGTCAACGACGCGCCGGCGCTGGTGCAGGCCGATTGCGGCATCGCCATCGGCGCCGGCACGGACGTCGCCGTCCAGTCGGCCGACATCGTGCTCGTGCGCAACGACCCGCGGGACGTCACCGCGATCCTCGCTCTGTCGCGGGCGACCTACCGCAAGATGATCGAGAACTTCGTGCTGGGCGCAGGCTACAACGTCGTCACCATCCCGCTGGCCGCCGGCGTCGCGTATTCCTGGGGCGTGGTGCTCACGCCCGCCGTGGGCGCGGCGCTGATGTCGCTGAGCACCGTCGTCGTCGCGATCAACGCCAAGCTGCTGGAGCGCCGTCGCAAGGACATCGCGGCGCTCGGCCTGCGGCGGAGCTGAACCGGCGGCGACGTCCCGCGACCGGCCTCCGCTCGCAGGGACCTGCTCCAGACTCGCCCTCGGAGCATGATCTCGTCCACCAACCGGATTCCACTTGGTGGGATCATGCTCTAGACGGCGCTCGCGGCGCGGAGGCGCGCGATGTCGTCCGCCTGGTAGCCGAGCCAGTCCCGCAGCACCTCGTCGGTATGCTCGCCCACCACCGGCGGCGGGTAGCGCAGGGTGCCGGGCGTGTCGCCGAGCTTGATCGGGATGCCGGCCATCGTGAGGCTGCCGTAGGCGGGGTTGAACACCTCCATCAGCTGCTCGCGCGCGCGCAGCTGCTCGTTCGCGAAGAGGTCGCCGATCGCCGCGACCTTGCCGCAGGGCACGCCGGCGGCATCCATGATGCGCAGGACCTCGTCCGACTCGCGTTCGAGCGTCCATGCGGCGACGATCGCCTCCACCTCCGGGATGCGCTCCATCCGCGCGCCGTTCGTCGAGAAGCGCGGGTCGTCGAGGAGGTGGCCGAGGCCCGCCGCCTCGGCGAAACGGGGGAAGAGGCTGTCGCTCCCCGCGTTGATGTGCACCCAGCGACCGTCCTCGCACTGGAAGTTCGCCGCGGGGGTCGAGTAGCGATCACGGCTTCCGCCCCGGGTCAGCTCGCGGCCGGTCAGCGCGTATTCCGGGATCGCGGTCATCAGCAGGGACACGGTGCAGTCGAGCATCGCGAGGTCGATCAGCTGACCCTTCCCGGTCCCGTGGCGCGCTTCGACCGCGGACAGGACGCCGATGGCCGCGTAGAGCGAGGTCACGTAGTCGACGATGAAGGTTCCCGCGGGCAACGGCGCGCCTCCGGCCTCGCCGGTGAGCTCCATGATCCCGCCCCCCGCCTGCGCGATCGCGTCGAAGCAGGGCTTGCGGCTCCAGGGCCCGGTCTGGCCGTATCCCGAGATGCGCAGGAGGATGAGCCGCTCGTTGCGGGACCGCAGGGTCTCCCAGTCGCAGCCCATCTTCTCGAGCGTGCCGGGACGGAAGTTCTCGATGACGACGTCGGCCTCGTCGATCAGCGCGCGCAGCAGCTCCTGGCCCTCCGGGCTGCGGAAGTTCAGCGTCATCGCCCGCTTGTTGCGGTTGAAGACGAGCGGGTAGATCGCGTGATCGCCGATCTTCGGCGGAAGGATGCGCGTCTCCTCGCCGCGGCCCGGGCTCTCGACCTTGATCACGTCGGCGCCCTGGTCGGCCAGGATCATGCCGCAATTCGGGCCGGCGATGTAGCGGGAGAGGTCGAGGACCTTGAGGTTCTTCAGCGCTTGCATGGAGCGTCACTCTCGGGCGGGGGCGTGAACGGGGACGACGGCGGGGTCAGCGGCCGAAGACGAGGCTCGGGATCCAGGTGATCGCCTCGGGAACGAACATCAGGAACACGCAGACGAGCAGCTGCGCACCCACGAACCAGCCCGTGGTGATCACCACCTTGTTGAGGGGTATGCCGGCGATGCTGCAGCCGATCAGCAGCAGGGTCCCGACGGGCGGCGTGCAGGCGCCGAGCAGCGACACCATGACGATGATGACGCCGAAGTGGATCGGATCGAAGCCGAGCGTCACGCCGATCGCCGCGAGCGGAGCCGCGAACATGATCAGCATCGCCGTCACGTCGAGCACGAAGCCGAGGACGAAGAGCATCAGGAGGATGATCGTCAGGTGGACGTAGCGGTTCTCGCTGACGAGGCCGATGTTCTCCAGCAGCCAGGTCTGGAACTGGTTGCGGGTCAGGATGTCCGAGAACAGCGTCGAGAAGGCGATGATGGCCATGACCACGGCCGTGAGGACGGCCGTGCGGTAGGAGGCCTCGTAGATCTCCGGCCAGCCGAGCGTGCGGTAGAAGAAGAGCCCGGCGATCATGGCGCAGGCGACCGCGAGGACGCCCGCCTCGGTGGGCGTGGCGAAGCCGCCGACGATGCCGCCCACGATGATCAGCGGGATGACGAGCGCGATCGACGCGTCGCGGAAGGAGACGAGCAGCTCCTTCCAGTACGGCCCGTCGGACGCCGCGACGTCGGACACGCGGAAATCGTAGCCGCGGGCGCGCCCGACGACGTAGGCGACGGCCATCAGGGCGAAGCCGAAGAGGAAGCCGGGGATGATGCCCCCGAGGAAGAGCTGCCCGACGGACAGGCTCGTGAGGGACCCGTAGAGCACCATGAGGATGCTCGGGGGAATGAGCGCGCCGATCGTCCCGGACGTCGCGGTGACGGCGACGGCGTAGTCGGCGTCGTAGCCGGCCTTCTTCATCGAGGGGATCAGGAGCGATCCCATCGCCGCGCTGTCGGCGGTGATCGAGCCCGAGACGCCCGCGAAGATCATGCTCGAGAGGATGTTCACGTAGGCGAGGCCGACGCGGAAGAACCGGCCCACCAGGACATCGGCGAAGCGGACGATGCGTCCGGTCAGCCCGCTCGCCGTGCAGAGCTCTCCGGCGAAGATGAAGAAGGGGATCGCCAGCAGCGTGAAGGAGTCGATGCCGGCGAAGAACTTCGACGTGACGACGTAGGCGATCATCGCCGGGTCGAAGGCGATGATGACGAGGGACGCGACGCCCACGGCGAAGGCGATCGGCATGCCGAAGGCGAGCAGCGCGAAGAAGCAGACGAAGAGGATCGTGATCGTCATGGCGCGGCGCCCTCCGGCCGCCGGCCGTCGCGGCCCCGCAGGACGCCGACGAGCGAGATCAGCGTCTGGACGAGGACGAGCGCGCCGCAGACGGGGATGCCCGCGTAGACGTACGACATCGGCACCTCCATCGCGGCGGAGAGCTGATCGAAGTTCCAGGCCATCATGTCGATGCCGTAGTAGATCAGCACCGCGGCCAGCACGAGGACGCCGACGTGGCTCGCGACCGCCGCCGCACGCTGCAGGGGCCGCGGCAGGGCGTCGACGAGCATCGTCATGCTGAAATGCGCGCCGAGATGGAGCGCGATGCCGATGCCGAGGCACGTGATCCAGAAGTTGAGATAGCGCGTCGCCTCGCCCGCCCAGTAGAGGCTCGGCAAGACCGGGAACAGCCGGGCGACCGTCGCCGCGAAGGTGATCAGCGTCATCAGCAGGAACAGGAACACGATGATCGGCTTCAATGCCTTGACGATCAGCGACACGGCGGCCTCCACGCTCGGGGAGCCGCGAGAGGCCGGGCCTCCCGCGGCGGGCTCCGGGGCGACACGCGCGCGCGCCGCCCCGGCGCGATCACTGCGCAGCGAGCGCGTCGCGCACCTTCGCGAGGAGGTCGACGGCGTCCGCGTTGATGCTGCTCGCGTATTCCTCGCCGAAGGGGCGCAGCACCTCGCGGAACTTCTCGGCCTCCCCGGGCGCGAGCGGGACGACCGTCAGGCCCTGCTCCTTCATCTGCGCCATCACCTCGTCGTTGGACGCGATGACGTCCTCGAGCATGATGTCGGTGGACCGCCGTCCGGCCTCGCGCAGCACCTCCCGATGCTCCTCGGACAGGCTCTCGAACAGGCCCAGATTGATCGCGAGGTAGCACGGGTTCACGATGTGCTCGGTCTGGACGTAGTAGGGCGCGACCTCGAAGAACTTGTTGTTGAAGGTCGTGCTCGGTCCCGATTCCATCCCGTCGGCCACGCCCGTCTGGAGCGACGTGTAGGCCTCGCTGAACGCCGTCGGCGTAGGCACCGCGCCGAGCGCGCGCGCCATGCCCACGTAGAGCGGCGCCTCGGGAATGCGCAGCTTGTATCCCTGCATCTCCTCGAGCGTGTCGAAATGCTCGACGGAGTTGATGCTGCGGGGGCCCTCGTAGCCGAAGCCGAGGATCTCGTAGCCGCGATCGTTGGCGAGCGCGTTGATCTCGTCGACGACCGCCCAGGTGACCGTGTTGATGGCGCGCATCTCGGGATACAGGAACGGCAGCTCCAGCACGTAGAGCTCCGGCACGAAGCGGCCCAGGCCGCCGCCGCCGCTCATCACCATGTCGATCGAGCCGCGCCGGACGGCTTCGGACGCCTCGCGCTCGTTGCCCAGCTGGTTGTTGCAGAAGACCTCGATCTCGATCTCGCCGTTCGTCCCCTCCCGGACGAACTGGGCGAAGTTGTTGGTCTGGATGCACATCGGGTGGTTCTCGGGATAGAGGTTCGAGAGCCGGAACGTGTGGGTCTGCGCCATGGCCGGGCCGACGAGGGACCCGGCTGCGAGAACGGCGACGCCGCCGCGGATGGCGGCCTCGATGATCTTGGAACGCGTCATGATCGTTTCCTCCAGCTTATGATTCGTGACAGGGCTCGCGCCCGGCTCGTGCGCCGCTCGGGAGCGGCGCCTCGACGCTCGCGGCTCTTCGGCCGCGAGCCGAGTGGTCCGGCGCACCGTTCGGTGCGCGCGGCATCACGCCTTCACGGTGCAGCTGCCCCACCCGACGGTGGTGAGCTTCCCGTCGCACAGCCGGCGGATCCACAGGTCGACATCGACCCGGACGCCCTCCGGCACGCGCTCGACCTTGGTCACCAGAGCCGTCGCGCGGATCGGCTCGAACACCTCCAGCGTGTTGACGAACTTCACGCGCAGCCAACCGGAAGTGAAGAAGTCCCGCCCGAACGCGGCCGTGAGGTATTGGCCGAGAAAGCCCACCTGCTGCTGTCCCTGCACGATCGGGACGCGCAGCCGTCCGGCGCGCGCGATGGCGAGATCGTTGTGGATGTTGCGGACGTATTCCCCGATCCGGGAGAACACGGCCGCCTGCTCCGCGGTGAACGTCTTGTCCATCGATGCGAGGACATCGCCCTCGCGGACGTCGCCGTCGACGCGCGCGACGATCCGGGCGTCGGCCGGGACCTCGCCCGTGACCTTGCGATCGGGGGTCCCCTCGCCGCGCCCCGCGACGGCGCCCGGCACGGTCCTGAGGATCTCGACGCCGCGATGACGTACGATCGAGCGACCGTCCTCGCCGGTCGCCCGGGCCTCCATCACGACGTAGCCCTGGCCGCGGCGCTCGTAGGCCTCGACATAGGCGCCCTCGAGCGTCACGCGTTCCCCGAGGAAGACCGGGCTGTCGAACCACATCTGCTCCTCGGTGTGGAACCCGACCGTCTTCGAGCCGGCATAGACGAGCGTGAAGAGCTGCAGCAGGTCGTTCCCGAGCAGGCAGGCGTGTCCGATGCGGCGACCCCCGAAGGGGCTCGCGTCGAGGGTCCAGGGATCGTAGTCGTCCTGCGTGAAGGCGAAGCGCTTGATCTTGTGATCGTCGACCGTGACGGTGACGGGGCCGAGCGCCTCCGGGATGGCGAGGTTCTCGAAGACCGGCTCCTTGAGGCCGGCCTCGAGATCCTCGACCTCGATCGCACGCCGCGGATCGGTCAGGTCGCGCCGAGGCGATCGGTCGATCCCGCGGGCGCCCGACGCGTGGGCATCGTTCTCAAGCGACATGCGGCGGTTCCTCGTGTTCGAGCAGGAGCGCGACGGCGAGCATGCCGGGGTCGTCCGAACCCGTGCTGCGGTCTGGGAACATGCGGGCGCGACCCACGCGGCAGGGCCTGTCGCGAAACGTCGCGAGCGCCTCGCGCGCAGCGCGCGCGGCGGCGCCGCGCCCGGGGCCCTCCTCGTCGAGCGCGCGCGCGATGGCGTCCAGGCTGTCGAGGACGGTCTTGTCCCCCCGCTCGGCCCGGCCGCGGGCGGCCATGGCGTCGCGCGCCCGGCTGACGATCACCGCGAGATCGCGCGCGTCGATCGCGCCGTCGCGCGCGCGCGCCTCCTTGGCGAGCGAGATCAGCCCGGTCGCGACGAGCGTGCCGAGGCTCGAGCCGGTCTCCCGCGCCGCGGCCTGCGCGAGGATCGTCGCGGCGGCCCCGAGATCCGCGGCCTCGCCGGCCCCGCTCTCGTCCATGGCCCTGGCGATGCGGCGCAGCATCGAGCCGGTGTCGCCGTCGCCGAGCCTCGCGTCGGCCGCGTTGAGCCGCTGCTCGACGGCGTCGGCGGCGGCGCGCATGCGACGGACGAAGGCCGCGAGGGTGGCGGGCGCGATGTTCATGACGGGGTCCGCCAGAACGGGCACGAGGCCGGCGCGGCGAGCAGGCGCTCCAGCTCGTCGTCGAGGGCCATGATCGAC
This sequence comes from Salinarimonas sp. NSM, assembly GCF_052380005.1. NCBI lineage: Bacteria > Pseudomonadati > Pseudomonadota > Alphaproteobacteria > Hyphomicrobiales > Salinarimonadaceae > Salinarimonas > Salinarimonas sp. NSM. Next base: position 249,621 of record NZ_JBQTCJ010000001.1, on the reverse strand, counting down.
AGGGATGCGCCGGCCATCTCCATGGAGGTGACGAAGTTGCCGATCATCGGCGCGACCGGCGTGATCCCCATGTCCCGCAGGCGCAGGGCGATCCGGCGCCAGACGATGAGCAGCTCCTCCAGCGGCGTGGCGCCCAGCCCGTTGACGAGAACGGCGACGCGAGCGCCGGCCGCGAGCGGCAGCTCGGCGGTCACGCGGTCGAGCAGCGCGTCGGCGACCACGTCCGCGCGCGCCACGGGCGCGCGCCGGATGCCGGGCTCCCCGTGGATGCCCATGCCCATCTCCATCTCGCCCTCGGGCAGCGTGAAGTTGGGCTCCGAGGCCGCGGGAAGCCGGCAGGGCGAGAGCGCGACGCCCATCGAGCGCGTGCGCTGCGCCGCCTTGCGGGTGACCGCCTCGACCTCGGCGAGGCCGAGCCCCGCCTCGGCGGCGGCGCCGGCGATCCTGTAGAGAAGCACGATCCCGGCGACGCCGCGGCGCTTCTCGGCCTCCTCGGGCGGCGCGCTGGCGACGTCGTCGGCGCCGAGCACGAGCCGCGTGGCGATGCCGTCGAGCTCGACCATGTCGCACGCCATCTCGAAGTTCATGCGATCGCCGCCGTAGTTGCCGATCAGGCAGAGGACGCCGGCGCCCCGATCGGCGGCGCGGATCGCGTCGACGCACGCCTGCACGCTCGGGCCCTCGAAGACGTTGCCGACCGCGCAGGCGTCGAGCAGCCCCTCGCCGACATAGCCCGTGAAGAGGGGCAGATGCCCGGAGCCGCCGCCGGACGCGATGCCGACCTTCCCCGTGCGGGCCGGCCGGCTGCGCGAGACGCAGCGGCCGCTCTCGCCGCCCAGGGAGAGGGACGGATAGGCGTCGACGAGGCCCTCGAGCATCTCGGGGACGTATGCGTCCGGGTCGTTGACGAGCTTCTTCATGCCCACGGCCCTTCCTTTCAGTAATCCAGGCGACGATCGCCTTCGAACATCGTCACCGGCGGGTAGGCGCGCTCGTCGGTCACGACGTCGAGGACGGTGGTCTGGTCGGAGGCGAGGGCGGCTTCGAGCGCCGGCCGGAAGTCGCCGGGCGCCTCGATGCGCACGCCGGCGACGCCGCACGCACGCGCGATCGCCGCGTGATCGACGGGCTCGAAGTCGACGACGTCCGTGTGGTCGCCCCAGATCACCTTCTCGGCGTGCTTCTGGTAGCCGAGGATCTGATTGTTCAGCACGATGACGACCACCGGCAGCCGCATCCGGCGCGAGGTCTCGAGCTCGGACCAGACGTGGGCGAAGCCCCCGTCGCCCACGACCGCCATCACGCGCGCTTCCGGGCGCGCCGCCTTGGCGCCGAGCGCGTAGGGCAGCCCCCAGCCGAGCCCCGCGAGCCCGCGCGGCGTCAGGATGCGCTGGCCCGCCCGACGCACCTCCAGGAAATTGGCGACCCATATCGACGAGTAGCTGGCGTCGGCGACGACGATGTCGTCCTCCCGCATGAGGCCGTCGATGTCGCGCATCAGCCGCTCCGGGCGCACGGGCGACGCCTCCATGTCGACCGCGCGCGCGACCTCGGCGCGATGCGCCGCGATCCCCGTCGCGATGCGCTGCTCGAGCGCGTCGCGCGCGGCGGCGCGGCGCGACAGGTCGCGCTCGGCGAGCGCCGCGGCGAGGGCCTCGAGCGCGCGCCTCGCATCGCCGACGACCCGAACGTCCGCCTCGTAGTTGCGCCCGATCTCGACGGGGTCGACGTCGACGTGGATGTAGCGCGCGTTGCGCGGATAGAGCTGCCAGCTGTCGGTGCCGTTCTGGTTCGTCCGGTTCCCGACGAGGAGGACGACGTCCGCCTCGCTGATCAGGTCACGCAGGAACTTGGTGCGCCCGCGCGTTCCCATGTAGTAGCCGACCGGCCCGATCGTGAGGGGATGCCGCTCGGACACGGCGCCCTTGCCCATCGACGTCGTCGCCACCGGCAGGCTCGCGATCTCCTGCAGCGCCGCGAGCGCGTCGCAGGCGCCCGACACGTGAACGCCGCCGCCGGCGACGATCACGGGACGCTCGGCGGATGCGAGGATGTCCGCCGCCCGGGCGATCGCCATCGGGTCGGGGCCGATGCGGTCGAGCGGGCAGCGCCCGAGGTCGGCGGAGCGCGGGTGTTCCGCGCGACCCACGGCCTCGTCGAACAGGTCGATCGGCACGATCAGCACGGCGGGCCCGGGCCGGCCCGAGGCGGCGGCGGTGAAGGCCATGTCGACGTAGTCGTCGATCCGGTCGCCCTCGGCGAGCCGCCGGATCCACTTCGCGGCGCCCTTGAACAGCTCGAGGTGGTCGAGCTCCTGGAAGGCGTTCTTGTCCGTCGCCGCGCGGTGCACGTCCTGCACGATCGCCACGATCGGGATCGAGGCCTTCAGCGCCTCCGCGAGGCCCGGGACTAGGAGGGTCGCCGCGGGGCCGTTCTGGGCCGTGACGACGGACACGCGACGGCTGACCCGGGCGTAGGCGTCCGCCATGGCGGCGCCCGCGTTCTCCGTCCGATAGCCGATCTGGCGGATGCCGTGGTGCGGCGCGGCGAGGAACAGGGCGGAGGGGATCGACTGGCCGAAGACCACCTCGACGCCGTGGCGGCGCAGAGCGGCCGCGAAGCGGTGCGCTCCCGTCGTGTTCGCAGGGGCTGCGCTGGCCGTCTCGGCCTTGGCTGTACTCATCTGGCTTCGCTCCGTCGTCTGCGGGCCGGGGAGGAAACGACCTCCGGTGCCGCGCCGTGGCCGCCCTCGGCTCGCGAGGACGGGCGGGTGTCGTTGGTCGGCGCGCGAGACCCGTCGCGGGGCGGATCGTCGTGCCGGCCGGGATCGTCCATGAAACGAACGATCGAAACGTTTTTATTCCGTCGTCATGCGTATCGGTACCGAAGCCCTTCGTCAATCCGTCCCGGAAATTGCGATCAGCGCGTCGCGCAGGGGCTCGTCGTGCCGCGGACGATGAGCCGCGTCGGCAGGATCACCGTCCGGGCCGGCGCGTCCGGCCGATCGACCCGGCGCAGCAGGAGGCGCGCGGCCTCCGCTCCTATCTCGCGCTTCTCCAGGCGGATCGTCGTCAGGTCGATCGCCTTGATCCGCGCGAGCTCGATGTCGTCGAGCCCCACGATCGAGACGTCCGCCGGGACGTCCAGGCCGCGCTCGCCCAGGCCCTGGATCAGGCCGATGGCGCTCATGTCGTTGCTGGCGAAGATGCATGTCGGTCGTTGCCGCATGCCGGAGAAATAGCCCGCCGCCTCGAGCCCGGCGTCGAGGCTGTAGCGCCCGTGGCAGACGAGCTCCTCGGACGCGTCGAGGCCCAGCTCGGCGACGCCGTCGCGGAACGTCCGGAGCCGCTCGCGCGCCGAGCTGGAGACGAGCGGCCCCGTCAGGTAGCCGATCCGGTGGTGCCCGAGGCCCTTGACGTAGCGCAGCGCCTCCCGGATGCCGTCGGAATTGTCGGCGCCGACATAGTCGAAGTCGAGCTCGGGATCGCGCCGCTGGACGAGGACCGTGGGTATCCCGCCGGCGAGCATCTCCCGGATCCGCTCGTCCGCGAGATGCTGGGAGATCATCACCAGGCCGTCGACCCCGCGGTCCAGCAGCACCTGCATGGCGGCGACCTGGCGATCGACGTCGCCGTCCGTGTTGGCGAGGAGCAGGGTGCAGCCGGCACGGTCGACGAGATCCTCGACGCCCCGCACGAAGGCCGCGGCCGAGGGGTTGGCGACGTCCTCGATGAGGACGCCGATGGCGTAGCTGCGCTGGGCCCTCAGCGAGCGCGCGACGAGCGACGCGCGATATCCCAGGCGCCGGGCCGCCTCGACGACCTGCTCGCGCGTCTCGGGCCGCACCAGCGGCTTTCCGGCGAGCGCATTGGACACGGTCGAGACCGCGAGGCCGGTCTCGCGTGCGACGTCCTTGATCGTGACTCTTCTGCGCTCAGCCATCGACTGCTCTCTGCCGGATCGCGCGAGCCTGCCATCCATAAAAACGTTTCTATCGCACGATCCACGAGGGCGCAACCTGCCCCGCCGGCCGGGTCGACGGTTCCGGACGCTGGGGCCCTCGTGACGGAAGAGGCGTCTTCGTCTCATCGTCGAGCGCACGGGCCGCGTGCTCGCGGAGCGCGCGACGTCGTGCTCGCGGGGCCGAGGCGGCGGCTGTCGATCGCGATCCCTCGGGTGCCGAGCGCCTCTCGTGCCGAGCGCGCGCCGTTCGCCTCGAGGCTCAGCACTGCAGCCAGTGCTCGTAGATCTCGACATCGAGGCTGTCGCCGGACGGGCCGGCGTAATCCTCCCAGATGTCCGCCATGGCGAATCGAACCCGGTAGAGGGCGACACGGGGCGTCGGGCCGAGCCCGTAGCCGAGCGCCTCCGGGTTGGGAAACCGGCCCACGAAGCGCTCGACGACGCCCGCCCGCCCGCGGACGTACCAGGGCGTGCGCGTGTGGCCCGGCGGGAACGCGCGACGAACCCGCACGGTGGTCCCCGGCGTCAGGATCTCGGAGGGGGGCTGCGCATCGCCGCTCACCTCGCGGCCTCCGGTGCGCGGGCCACGGCGGTTCCGATCATCGCGTCGCGGCCGACGAGAGCGGCGAGCGCGGGTTCGTCCAGCCCCTCCGTCCCCGCCGGCCGCGCCGGCAGGACCATGTAGCGCAGGTCCGCCGTGCTGTCGTGCACCCGCAGGACGGTCTCCTCCGGCAGCCGCAGGCCGAAATCGGCGAGGATCGCGCGGGGCTCCCGAACGGCCCGCGCGCGGTAGGCGCGGCTCTTGTACCAGGCCGGAGGGCGGCCCAGCAGGGTGCGCGGATAGCAGGAGCAGAGCGTGCAGACGATCAGGTTGTGGACGGCCGGCGTGTTCTCGACCACGCACAGCCGGGTGCCGCGAAGATCGATCCCGAGCTCGGCGAGCGCCGCGTCGGGCGCGGCGAGGAGCCTCGCCCTGAAGCCGGGATCGACCCAGGCGCGCGCCACCGCGCGCGCGCCGAGATGCGCGCCGCGGGAATCGTAGAAGTCGATCGTCTCGCGGATGTCGGCGGCCGACACGATCCCCTTGGCGATCAGCAGCCGCTTGACGGCCTCCGCGAGGCGCCGCCCCTCCGGCGTGAACGGATCGTGCCGCTCGTCGTCCGGCTGGTGACCATGGTCGTCGTGCTGGTGGTCGTGGCGATCGTGATCGTGGTCGTGGTCGTGGTCGTGGTGGGCGTGCGCGTCCGCGGGCGGGGCGATGTCGGCGTCCGAGACGGCCGCGGCGGCGGCGTCGATCTCGGCCTCGCTCAGCACGCCCTTCTCGACGAGCACGGTCTTGAAGCCCACGAGCCAGCGCTCGTAATAGGCCATCGTGTCGTATCGCTCGGCGCCCATGCTGGTGATCACGCGCCGCACCTCCTCGCCGTTGAGGAGCCGTCGGCGATCGTCCGCGAGCAGCATGCGGATGGCGTCGACCTCGCGCTCCCATTGCGTGAGCGCGTGCTCGATCGCCTCGAAGGGCTCCGCCGGAACGCCGCCGAGATCGTGGTAGCCACGGGTCGTCATGCTCATTCTCCCGGCGTCGCGACGCGCAGGCCCGCCGCGCGCTCGGCGCGGAACCGCTGCAGGTTGAAGAAGACGATCACGAGCGCGGTCCCGATCCCCGCGACGTCCGTCGCGACGGAGCCCTCCACGAGGGCGACGCCGCAGGCGAACAGCGCGATGCGCTGCCACATGCGCAGCCGGCAGAACACCGCGCCTCCGCCGGCGAGCCCCATGAGGACGACGCCGACTGCGGTGGTGAGGGTGACCGAGAGGATGTCCAGCGTGTCGCCTCCGATGAGGAGCAGCTCGGGCTGATAGACGAAGAAGAACGCCAGCAGGTAGGCCGGAAGCGCCGCGAGCGTGGCGACGACGGCCGTGCGCAACGGGTCCGCGCCCGAGATGCTCGCGGCGGCGAAGGCCGTCAGCGCGACCGGGGGGGTGAGCCCGGAGAAGAGGGAGAAGTAGAAGATGAACATGTGGGCCGCCAGGATCGGGACGCCGAGCTCCGCCAGCGGCGCGGCCACGACCGAGGCGGCGATGATGTAGGCCGCGATGCCCGGGACGGCGCAACCGAGCACGATGGTCACGACCATCGTGGCGACGAGCGCCAGGAGGAGCGAGCTCTCCCCGAGGGCGAGGACGGTGGAGGACAGCTCGATGCCCAGCCCGGTGACGAGGATGACGCCGACGAGGAGGCCCGAGACCCCGCAGGCCAGCGTGATGTCGATCACGCCCTCGGCGATGCCGTCGACGGCGCGCCGCAGCGACGCCGGCCGGAACGCGCCCCGATCGTAGAACACCGTGCCGACGATCAGGATCGCCGCCGCCTGCAGCGCGGCATGCTCGAGCGGATAGAAGCTCACGATCCTGTACATCAGCCAGCCGATTGCGACGAGGATGATCCAGTACCGCGCCAGCAGCTGCCCGCCGGTCTCGGGTACCGATTGGGGATCGAGCACGATGCCGAGCCGCGTCGTGAGCGCATAGACGAAGCAGGCGATCGCCACGTAGTAGAGCGCCGCCGGGATCGCCGCCGAGGCGATCACCGACAGGTAGGGCGTGTTGGCGAGCTCGGCCATGATGAGGGCCGCGGCGCCCATGATCGGCGGCGTGAGCGCGCCTCCGGTGGAGGCGACCGCCTCGATCGCCCCCGCGTAGAGGGGGCCGTAGCCGACCCGGCGCATGAGGGGGATCGTCATCTGCCCCGTCGACATGACGTTGGCGACGTTGCTGCCGGAGACGGTGCCGAAGAGGGCCGAGGAGATGACCGAGATGTAGGCCGGCCCGCCGCGGACGCCGCCGGCCGCCTTGATCGAGATCTTCTCGAAGAAGATCATCCCGCTGGCGAAGGCCAGCGCCACGCCGAAGACGATGAAGATGAAGATCCACCGCAGCGCGACCTGCAGCGGCTCGGAGAAGAGCCCGATCTCCGTCATCGTCATCGTCCCCACGACGCGGCGCAGGGAGATCCTCGGCGCGATGCCCCAGGCTTCGGGGATGAAGGTTCCCGAGATGGCGTAGAGGAAGGCGAGGGCGCCGAGGATCGGGAGGATCCAGCCGATGGCGCGGCGCCCGGCCTCGAGGATGAGCACGATGAGCAGGATGCCCATCGCGACGTCCGTCGGGTTCGGAAGCGTCGCGCGCCTCACGAAGGCGTTGTAGTCGTAGTACGCGTAGAGGAGCGGCACGAGGGCGAGCGCGGCCAGCGCCCAGTCGTGGAGCGCGACCCGATGCCCGCGCTCGCCCTCGATCGAGACCGCGGCGAGCTTGACGAAGCTCAACGCCGTGACCGAGGAGAGAAACAAGAGCCCGTGCAGCAACGGACTGATCGGTGCTAGGTACAGCAGGTTGAGCTGCCCCAGGAGCAGCGCGAGCGCTCCCCCCGAGAAGACGTAGGCATCGAAGCCGATCAGTTTGCGACGGTTCATGGTTTCACTCCCGGTCGCGACAGGAACTTACTGAAGGACGCCGATCTCTTTGAAGTAACGCTCGGCGCCGGGATGGAACGGCACCATCGACGCCTGCTGGCGCACCATGTCCTCGTCAAGGAAGGACTGCGACGAATGCCGCTCCACGAGCTCGTCCTTGTTCTCCCACATGGCCTTGGTCATGGCGTAGACGAGGTCGTCCGGCACCGAGCGGTGGATCCAGTTGTGGACGCTGGAGCCGATCCAGTAGATGTCCTCGTCCTGCCCTTCGTAGGTCCCGGCCGCGACGCGAGCCGAATGGTAGAAGGGATACTGCTCCGCGATCTTGGCGAGGTCGGCGGGATCGTAGGAGAGCAGCTTCACGTCCCGGGTCGTGATCTGCTCGACGATGGCGCTCGCGGGGTGGGCGGTGCCCCACAGGACGGCGTCGACGTTGCCGGCGGCCAGCGCGCTGAAGGCCGAGCGCGGATCGGTACGCAGGACGCTCTCGAAGTCGGCGTCGGTGACGCCCATCGCCGCGAGACCCTCGGTGACGGTCGCCTCGGCGCCCGAGCCGACCGGGCCGAGCGCGACGCGCTTGCCGAGCAGGTCGCGGAACGTCGTGAAGCCGCTGTCCGCGTTCACGATGATGCCCTGGTCCGCCGTGTATCCCGGAAACCAGCCCAGGAGATCGGGATAGGGAGCCTCGCCCTCGGCGAGGAAGCGGCCGTGATGCACGGCGTAGGCGCCGGTGCTGTTGCCGTTCGCCGATTCCACCTCGCCGGCCTGGAGGAGCCGGGCGTTCTCGACGCCGCCCTGGGTCGCGGTCAGCTCCAGCCGCACGCCGGGGATCTCACGCTCGATGATCGCCTTGTGCCCGGCGTTCACGACGTAGATGGAATGCACCGGCTGGCTGGCCGCGTGCCGCAGGACGATCTCGTCGCCCGGCTTCCAGTCGGCGGACGCGCCGCCTGCGAGCGCCGCGGTCGCGATCGCCGCGAGCGCGAACGACTTCAGGACTTTCGTCGTCTTCATGTCGGTTCCCCATTGTCGTTGGTCTCAGGCGCGGCCTTCGGCCTGCGCCGGTCATGTCTCGAGGGTGGATGGGTGGAAGATCTCCTCGAGCATCGGTGCGCGATCGATCAGCCCCTGCTCGCGCATGTAGCGCAGCATGGCGTCTATCGCTTTCTGGTTTTGTTCTCGGCCGTAGGGCCACCAGTCGTGGCCCATCAGCGCGGTCGTTCGGGCGACCTCCGGGACCAGCCAGGGCAGCGACACGCCGAGCGCCTGGACGGTGCGCAGGGTGTCGAGCGCCATGTCCTTGGCCCGGGTGAACGCCGCGCACAGGGCGCGCGGCAGGTCCGGATCGGCCTCCGCCACGTCCCGCCGCACGCCCATGAGATGCATGATCGGGAAGACGCCGGTCCGGAGGAACGCCTCCTCCTCGCGGGCGGCGTAGTCCGGGAAAAGCCGCGCGATGCGCGCGTCGCCGGCCGTGAAGAGCTTCGGCGGCTTGTAGGCGAGAAGCGCGTCGATCTCGCCCGCGAGCAGGAGGTCGACGAGGAAGCGACCGGGCTCGATCGCCGCGATGCGATAGCCGTCCGGCAGCGGCGTCGGCACGATGGCGTCGCGCTCGCGCGTCTCGACGTCGCCGATCACCCACGCCATCTCCCGCGCCTGGAGCCCGTGCGCGTCGGTGAGCGCGCCGCGGGCGACGACCGCCGCCGTCATCGAGTATTCCCGCACGCCCACGCGCCGGCCGCGCAGGTCCTCGGGGCGCTGCACCGGGCCGTCGCGGCGGACGTACCAGGCGGAATGCCGGAAGCTGCGCGAGGGGAAGACCGGCAGGCCGACGTAGTCGCAGGCGCCACGCGTCTTCAGCCTCAGATAGTTGCTGAACGACAGCTCCGTCACGTCGTAGGCGCCCCGCTCGAAGGCGTCGGCGAACATGGTCTCGAACGGCGGGCTCAGGTAGGTCGCCTCCCGCCCGGGGATCGGCACGCGCCCGTCGATCAGCGGGCGGGTGCGATCGTAGTCGCCGACGGCGATGGTGAGCGCGTCACGCATCGGCCGCGACCGCGCGTGCGCGCTCCCGCTCGAGGCGGCGCCGGAACATCGGCCCCCAGCCGCCGGCCTCGACATAGGCGAGCAGGTTCGCCGGAAGCGGCTCGAAGCGCCGCTCCTCCCCCGACGTCTCGTTGACGACGACGCCCGCCCGGAAATCGACGGCGACGCGATCGCCGTCTGCGACCATCGCGGTCACGCCCGGGCAGCGCGGCAGCATGGGCAGCCCGGCGCAGAGCGCGTTCCGGAAGCTCCCCACCGGGATCGACTCGACCACGATGCCGACCCCGCAGCCGACGAGGCCGATGAGCCCCTGGATGTGCGGGTTCCCCTGGGCGAAGCGGCGCCCCGCGAAGACGACGTCGCCGGCCCGGACGCCCTCGGCGAAGTCCGGGCGCAGGCCCGCGAACGTGTGCGCGCGCAGGACGCGAGGGTCGGTCTCGCGCTTGAGCGCCCATTCGAGCGCCATCAGGTCGCCGTCGATGGCGACGTTGTCCCCGAAGAGCCAGGCGCGCCCGCGGCGCATCAGCGGGTTGTCGGGCATCGGCTCAGGCTCCTGTCGCGGCGAGACGGGGGCGCGGATCCGTGATCCGGCCGGCGATGGCGGAGGCGGCGACCGTGGCGGGGCTCGCGATGTGCAGGACCGCGTCGTGGGCGCCCAGGCGCCCCGGCTCGTTGCGGGTGCCGGTCCCGATCGAGGTCTCGCCGGAGGTGACGCCGCCGATGCGGCCGCCGGCGCAGACCCCGCAGCCGGGCGCCGTCACCATCGCGCCCGCCTGCGCGAAGATCTCGATCAGCCCCTCGCGGCTCGCGATCTCGAGAACCTCCTGGGTCGCAGGGGTGATGATCAGGCGCACGGCGGGGTGGACGACGTTGCCCTTCAGGACCGCGGCCGTCGCGCGCAGGTCGGTGATCATCCCAGACGCGCAGCTGCCCACGAAGGCGTGCTGGATCGGGATTCCCTCCACCTCGGTGACGTCGACCACGTTGTCGGGCGTCGGCGGCAGCGCGACCTGCGGCGCCACGCGCGAGAGATCGAAGGTGACGCGCTCGCGATAGCGCGCCCCTTCGTCCGGCCGCATCCGGGCGACGGCCTCGCCGGAACGCGCCCGGGCGTAGTCCTGCGCATAGGCGTCCACCTCGAACAGGGACGAGACGGAGCCGACCTCGAGCGGCGTGTTGCACAGGGTGAGGCGCGCGTCCATGTCGAGGCGATCGAGCGCGGGGCCGCCGAATTCCACGACCGCGTCCTCGAAGAGCGGCTGCGGGATCGTGCCGATGAGCTTCTGAGCCGCGTCCCGCGCGCTCACGCCCGGGCCCAGGGTGCCGACGAGGTCGACGCGCAGCGTCTCGGGGACGGCCACCCAGACCGATCCGAGCGCGAGAACCTCGGCGATCTCGGTGAGGACCGCGATGCCCAGCGCGCCGACGGCGCCGTAATTGGTCACGTGGGTGTCGTAGGCGAGGACGAGCATGCCCGGGCGGACGATCCCGCGCTCGACGGGAAAGACGTGCCCCAGCCCGCCCCGACCCGACGGATAATGGTGCCGGATGCCGAAGCGCTCCGCGATCTGCCCGATCTGGCGCTGGCGCGCGAAGGCGGCCGGCGACACGCCGAGGGGCTCGTGGTCCGTGCACAGCAGGACGCGGTCCGGGTCCGCGAGCCGCTCGACGCCGAAGGCCTCGAGCGTGCGGAAGGCGTTCAGCGTGTACCAGTCGTGCACGGTGACGAGATCCGCGCGGGGCGTGACGAACTCCCCCGCATGCACGGGACGTCCGACGGCGCGCGACAGGATGATCTCGGCGAGCGTCCGGCTCTGCGCGTCAGTCACTTGGCTCTCCGTTTCATGTCCGAGACGTTGTCGACCGCGCCGCCCTGCCAGCCGAGCCGATGCGAGATCTCGCGTGCGGCCACCCGAAGCTCGGCGACGATCGCGCGCTCCCGCGCGGCCGTGAAGCGCACGACCGGTACGCCGACGCTGATGCCCGCGCAGGGCGCGCCCACCGCATCGAAGATCGGCAGCCCCAACGCGACGATGCCCTCGACCATCTCCTCGCGGCTGTAGGCGACCTCGCCGGCCGCGATCGCGTCGAGCTCGGCGTAGAGCCGCCGCGGCTCCGTGATCGTGTGCGGCGTCGCGCGCGGCAGCGGCCCGGGACCGAGCAGCGCCTCGACCGCGGCCCGAGGCCTCATCGCGAGGATCGCCTTGCCGCTCGCCGACCCGTGGATCGGGCCGCGGCCGCCGAGCTGGAGCGAGTAGAGGATCGCCTTGTCGCAATTCTCCTTGCCGACGACGACGACCTCCCTGTCCTGCGGGATCGTCAGCGCGGCGGATTCCCCGGTCGCGATCATCAGCTGCGCGATGATCGGCTGCGCGAGGCGCGGGATGTCGGAGCGGCGCAGATAGACGCTGCTGAGCGCCAGCAGGGCCGAGCCCAGCGCGTAGGTCGCCGTCGCCGGGTCGTATTCCAGGAAGCGACGCTCGAGCAGCGTTCGCAGGACCGCCGTGAGGCTGCTCTTCGGCAGCGTCAGCCGCCGGGCGATCTCGCCGTGCGTCATGCCCCCGCCCGTGTCGCCGAGCAGCTCCAGAATGTCGATCACGCGGCTTGCGGACTTGACCGCCATGCGAGTTGTTCCGTATCGTGAACTCAGTTCATATAGGTGAACATGCCTGCGGCGCCTGCGCAAGCGAAAATCCGCGGGGCGGGGGAGGAAGACGGCGATGACCGACGAGACGAGCGTTGCCGGGGCGGCGCGCCGGCGCCTGCGCGCGCTGATCGACGGCCCCGACCCGATCCTCGCTCCCGGCGTCTTCGACGGGCTGTCGGCGCGGCTCGCCCGGAAGGCCGGTCTCCTCGCCCTGCACGCCAGCGGCGGCGCCATCGCCCGGGCGATCGGCCACCCGGATCTGGGCGTCGTCTCGTGCACGGAGATGCTCGGGCGGATCGAGGAGATCTGCGAGGCCGGCCTTCCCGTGATCGCCGACGCGGACACCGGCTATGGCGGGCTCCTCAACGTCGCGCGCACCGTCGCGCTCTACGAGCGCGCCGGCGTCGCGGCGTTGCACATCGAGGACCAGACCTTCCCGAAGCGATGCGGGCTCATGGCCGGCGTGCAGGTCGTGCCCTACGAGGAGGCGAGGGCGCGCATCGTCGCGGCCGTCGCCGCGCGGCGCGATCCCGGCATGCTCGTGATCGCGCGCACCGACGCGGTCCATGCAGAGGGCGAGGAGGCGGCCTATCGCCGGATGCGCGGCTATCTCGAGGCCGGCGCGGACGTGGCCTTCATCGAGGGGCTCGACACGACGGACGCCATCCGCGCGGCGGCCCGCGCCGTCCCGGGGCCGAAGATGATCAACGTCTCCAAGGCGCGGGAGGGGCTGCCGCTGCCGCTCGGGGAGATGCGCGCGCTCGGCTACGTGCTCGTGATCTATCCCGGCGACGCGCAGAGCGCGGCCATCGCGGGCATGAACGCGGTCTTCGAGACGATCCGCCGGTCCGGCTCGACCCGGGCCGTGGCCGATCGGCTCGTCCCCGCGGCCGTGCGCGACGAGGCGGTCGACACCTCCGCCGCCATCGCCGCGGAATCCGCCTGGGCCGACGCCCGATGACGCCGGACCGAACGACGCCGGACCGGGAGACCGACGCGCGTCCCGGCCGCTTCGGCAGCCCCCTGCCGCGCAGCGAGGATGGGCGCCTCGTACGCGGCGCCGGGCGCTACGTCGCCGACATCGACGTTCCGGGCGCGGTGTTCGCGGCCTTCGTCCGGTCGCCCCACGGCCACGCGCGCATCCGCGGCATCGACGCCGCGGCCGCCGCCGCGATGGACGGCGTCCTCGACATCGTCACGGCGGACGAGCTGCGCGCCATGGGGGTCGGCCCGCTGGACTGCCGCTTTCCCCGCGAGCGCCGTCCCGGCGAGCCGATGATCGTCCCGCGCCGGCCGGTCCTCGCGGAGGCGATCGCGCCGCATCTCGGGGCGCCCGTGGCGATGGTGGTGGCGCGCACGGCGCGCCAGGCGCTCGACGCGGCCGAGGCCGTCGCCGTGGACTACGAGCCGCTCGCATGCGTCACCGACGCCGCGGGCGCCATCGCGCCGGGCGCTCCGGCGATCTGGCCGGAGGCGCCGGACAACGTCTCGTTCGTGCACGCGGTGGGAAACGCGCAGGGCGTGGCGGAGGCCATCGCCCGTGCGGCGCACGTGACGCGGCTGGACCTGCGGATCTCGCGGGTCTCGGCCGCGGCACTCGAGCCTCGCGCCGCGATCGGCGCCTACGATCCCGGAACCGGGTCCTACACGCTGCACTGCCAGAGCCAGAAGGCCTTCATCCTGCGCCGCGAGCTCGCGGCGATGCTCGGCGCGCCCCTCAACGCGGTGCGTGTGCTCGTGCCCGACGTCGGCGGCGCGTTCGGGATGAAGGGGGCCAACTTTCCGGAATACGCGCTCGTCCTCGTCGCCGCGCGCCGGCTCGGCATGCCGGTGCGCTGGACGGCGACGCGCAGCGAGTCCTTCCTCGCCGACGACCAGGCGCGGGACAACGTCACCAGCGCCGCCCTGGCCCTCGACGAGGCCGGGCGGTTCATCGGCCTGGAGGTGCGCACCGTCGCCAATCTCGGGGCATGGCTGTCGAATTTCGGGCCGAACTCCTCGACCAACAATCTCGGCGGGCTCACCGGCGTCTACCGCATCGGCGCCACCCACGCGCACGTCACGGGCGCGTTCACGAACACGCCCGCCGTCGGCACCTACCGCGGCGCGGGACGCCCCGAGGCGACCTACGTCATCGAGCGGCTCATCGACGTCGCCGCCCGCGAGACGGGCCGGGACCCGGTGGCGCTGCGCAGGCTCAACCTCGTTCCCGACGGAAGCTTTCCCGCGGACACCGGCTTCCTCTTCCGTCTCGACTCGGGCGCCTTCGAGCGGGGCATGGCGCTCGCCGAGGAGGCGGCCGACCTCGCCGGAGCGCCGGCGCGGCGGGCCGACGCGCGGGCGCGCGGGCGCCTCCTCGGGCTCGGCTTCGTCAACGCGATCGAGCAGGCGGGCGGCGGCTTCGAGGAGACCGCCGAGCTGCACCTCGACCGCGACGGCTCGCTCACGCTCACGGTGGGCACCATCTCCAACGGGCAGGGGCACGAGACCGCCTATGCGCAGATCCTGGACGCGGCGCTCGGCCCGCTGCCCGGTCCCCTGCGCCTCGTCCAGGGCGACACGAGCGCCGTGCGCCATGGCGTGGGCACCTTCGGCTCGCGCTCCATGGCCGTCGGCGGGACCGCCGTGACGATGGCCGCGGAGCGCGTGATCGAGACGGCCCGGCTGATCGCCGCCCACGCCCTGGAGGCCGGCGTCGGGGACATCGCCTTCGAGGACGGCGTCTTCGCGGTCGCGGGGACCGACAGGCGGATCACGCTGGGCGAGGTCGCCGAGCGCGCCTACGACCTCGCACGCCTGCCGCCGGGGCTCGAGCCCGGGCTGACCGCGCGCGCGGTCTTCACGCCGGGCGCGCCGACCTTTCCGAACAGCGTGCACGTCTGCGAGGTCGAGGTCGATCCGCAGACGGGCGCGGTCGCCATCGTGCGCTATACGGTCGTCGACGACGTCGGCCGCGTCGTGAACCCGCTCCTGCTCGAGGGCCAGATCCACGGCGGCGTGGCGCAGGGGCTCGGCCAGGCGCTCGGCGAGCGGATCGTCTACGAGGACGGGCAGCTCGTCACCGGCTCGTTCATGGACTACGCCGTGCCCCGCGCCGACGCGATGCCCACGCCGCGCTGCGAGGAGAACAACGTGCCGACGGCGGTGAACCCGCTCGGCGTCAAGGGAGCGGGGGAGGCGGGCACGGTCGGCGGGCTCGTCGCGATCTCGAACGCGGTTCTCGACGCGCTCGCGCCGCTCGGCGTGCGCCACGTCGACATGCCGCTCACGCCCGCGCGGATCTGGCGCGCGATCCGCGACGCCGAGGCGCGCGCACCGGGAGGGAACGGATGAGCGACAGGCGGCGCGCCGCGACGGCGGCGATCATCGGATACGGCGCGATCGGGCGCGTGCTCGCCGCGGAGATCGCGCGCGACCCGAGCGCGCCGCGCCTCGTCGGCGCCCTCGTCCGCTCGCGGCCCGACGAGGCCCGCGCCGCGCTGGGCCCATCCGTCGCGGTCGTCTCGGACGTCGAGGCGCTCGTCGCGCTGCGGCCCGACATCGTGGTGGAATGCGCGGGCCAGGAGGCGCTGCTCGCGCATGCCGGGCGGCTGCTCGATGCGGGGATCGACGTGATGGCGATCGCGACCGGCGCGCTCGCGTCGCCGGGCGTGCTGGAGGATTGGACGGCGCGCGCCCGTCGCAGCGGCGCGCGCCTGATCGCGCCGGCCGGCGCGATCGCAGGGCTCGACGGCCTGGGAGCCCACAAGCGCGCGGGGCTGGAGCGCGTCGTCTACACCTCGACGAAGCCGCCGCTCGCCTGGAAGGGCACGCCGGCGGAGGACCGGGTCGATCTCGACGGCCTGCGCGAGGCCGCCGTCTTCTTCGACGGAAGCGCCCGGGAGGCGGCGCTCGCCTATCCGAAGAACGCCAACCTCGCCGCGACGGTCGCGCTCGCCGGCCTCGGGCTCGACGAGACCCGCGTGCGCCTCGTCGCCGACCCCGCCGCGACCGGGAACACCGGCCGGATCGAGGCGACGAGCGCCGTGGGGACGCTCCTCGTCGAGAACGCGGGGGCGGCCGGCACGAACCCGAAGACCTCTGCCTCGACGGCCTACAGCCTCGCCTGGGCGCTCGCCAACCAGAGCGCGCACTTCGTCATCTGACCTCGGCTCGGCGCCGACACCGGAGGGGAACCCGTGACACACCGCAGCTTCGAGCCCGGCGGCTATCGCTATGCCCCCGGGGTCTTCCAGTACTCGGCGGGGGTCGCCGCGATGCCCGGATACGAGATCGTGCGCGTGCGCTTCCGCGACCCGGTCCCGCTCGCGGAAGGGTTCGCGCGCGCGCAGGCGCTGATGGCGGCCGAGGGCCGCCCCACGACCGCGTTCTGCTCCTGCGAGCTGCGCTCGCCGGCGCCGTTCACGCAGGAGGGCTTCGACGCGTTCAACGCCCTCTACGTCGGCACGCTCGAGCGCTGGGGCATCGTCCGCGACGGCGAGAACCCCGTGGCGCGCGCCAACGTCTGCCCGGAGGTCGACGAGCCGGCGGAGCCGTCGCTGCACGCCTTCGGCTTCACCGTGGAGGCGCGCTCCGGCCTGCCGACCTTCGTCGTCGCGGGTGGCGCGGAGGCGCCGGAAGGGAAGGGCGCGTATCGCGACCACATCGTGAGGCTCGGGGACGTCGGTCCCTCGGCCCTGCGCGAGAAGGCGCGCTTCGTCCTCGCCGAGATGGAGCGACGGATGGGCGTTCTCGGCTTCGGCTGGCGCGACGCGACCGCGACCCAGGTCTACACGGTGCACGACCTCCACCCGTTCCTCGCCGACGAGATCATCCGGCGCGGCGCGGCGCGCCACGGCCTGACGTGGCACTATCACCGTCCCCCGGTGGTCGACCTCGAGTTCGAGATGGATTGCCGGGGCCTCGCCCAAGAGAGGGTGGCCTGAGCGGTGGCTCGAGGCCGGGGGGCGCACGCGGCCCGACGGGCCCAGGAGGAGGATAGGGTGAGGATCGCGGTGCTCGACGACTATGCGGGGGTGGCGCTGCGGCTCGCCGACTGGTCGGGCATGGGCGAGGTCGTCGTCTTTCGCGATACGCTCGCGGACGAGGACCGGCTCGTCGCGCGGCTGGGGCCCTTCGACGTCGTGTGCGTCATGCGCGAGCGCACCCCGCTCCCGGGCCGCGTCCTGTCGCGGCTGCCGCGCCTGCGGCTGATCGTGACGACGGGCCCGCGCAACGCCGCGATCGACGTCGAGGCCGCGCGGGCGAACGGGATCACGATCTGCGGCACCGCCTCGCGCAAGACCGCGACGAGCGAGCTCACCATGGCCATGATCCTGGCCCTGTCGCGCCGGCTCGCACCCGAATCCGCCGCGCTTCTCGACGGGCGCTTCCAGACCGGCCTGGGGCGCGACCTCGCCGGCGCGACGCTGGGCCTGATCGGGCTCGGGGTGATCGGCGCGCAGGTGGCTGCGCTCGGCCGCGCCTTCGGCATGGACGTGTGCGCCTGGTCCCGGAACCTCGACGACGCGCGCTGCGCCGAGGTGGGCGTCTCGCGGTGCGCCTCCCTCGCCGACCTGATGGCGCGCGCCGACGTCGCCTCCGTGCATCTCGTGCTCTCGGAGCGCACCCGCGGGCTCGTCGGCGCGGACGCCTTCGCCGCCGCGAAGCCGGACGCCGTGTTCGTCAACACCTCGCGCGCGGCGATCGTCGATACGAAGGCGCTCCTGGACGCCCTGCGCGAGGGCCGGCTCGGCATGGCCGGGCTCGACGTCTTCGACGAGGAGCCGCTGCCGCCCGACGATCCTGTCCTCGACCGCGCGCTGATCGCGTCTGGGCGCCTCCTGCTCACGCCGCACCTCGGATACGCCACGGAAGCGACGTTCAGCCTGTTCTATCGTGAGACTGTCGAGGCGGTGCGCGCCTGGCTCGCGGGGACGCCCGTGCGCGTCATCGCGGCGCCCTGGAGCGCCTGAGGCTTCTCCCCGCGCGTTAACCCGGCGCGGCGGACGCGACGATGCGCGCGGCGGCGGCGCCGAGCCGCTCACCCGTGCCGGGACGATCCATCCGGCCTCGCGTCGCCCAGCCGAGCGATCCGGGACGCCAGGAAGGGGCTCGTCGTGAGCAGGAAGATCATGCGCGCGACCTGGCAGGTCACGATGAAGGCCACGTCGATCCCGAGCGCATAGGTCACGATCGCCATCTCGGCGATCCCGCCCGGCGCGAGCGCGAGCAGGGCGACGGGCGCGCCGAGCCCGAAGATGCGCACGGCGAGCGCGGCGGCCCCGAGCGTCAGCCCCATCAGGAGAGCCGCCCAGACGATTGCGGCGACGAGCGCGAGGCCCGCCTCGCGAAACGCGATCTTCGCGAAGCGCGCGCCCAGCACCGAGCCGATGAAGATCTGCGCGAGCGCGACGGCCCAGAAGGGAAGCGACGCCTCCGTGAGCCCGGCGCCGTGCACGACGGCGGACACGAACAGCGACGTGATCATGATCCCCCCGGGCACGTGGAGGACCATGCTGAGGGCGGCGCCTCCGAGACCGCAGGCGACGAGCACCATCCAGTCGACGAGGCTGGAGGCGACCTGCGCCTCCGCCGCGCGGCCACCGGAGATGTCGAGGCCGAGCGCGAAGGTGAGGACCATCGGCACGGTGAAGACGACCGTGACGATCCGGATCGCGTGGATCAGGACGAGCGTGCGCAGGTTGCCGCCGAGGCTCCCGCCGATGACGGTGAGCTCGGCGAGGCCGGCCGGCAGCGCGGCCATGAACGCGGTGACCCGATCGAAGCGGAAGGCGAAGCGGAAGAGCACGAACCCGACCAGCGCGACCGTCACGCTGAAGCCGAGCACGAACAGGATCTCCAGCCACCAGGCCACGAGCCCGGCCACGATGGCGGGGGTGAAGGTGCTGCCGACCATGACGCCGACCGTGGGCCGCGCGATCGTCATGACGGCCGGGCTCATCAGCCAGCGCGAGCCGGCGATGGCGAAGGCGGAGCAGAACGCGATGGGACCGAGGGTCCAGGGCAGCGGCGCGCCCAGGGCCGCGAAGATCGCGCCGCCGATCGCCGCCACCGCGAAGGCGGGGACGCTCGCGCGCAGGGCGGATGCGAGATCGTGAGACCGCAAGAAGAGGGCTTTCGCTATGGGGTGGGCGCGCGACGGGAGCCCCGTGGGGCTCCCGTCAGGTCCCTGCGTCCTCACTCGAGGAGACGCGAGTACTCCGAGAGGAGCTGATAGTTGCGCCGCACGATGTCGGTCGAGGCCTCGGGACCGCGCCAGTCGCGGCCGTAGTTGCCCGCGGCGGCGGCTTCCTGGTACTCCGGGCTCTCCACGACGCGCTGGTACGCGTCGACGAAGGCCTGGTAACGGTCCGGATGCTGCTCCGCGAACGCCGCGTGCACCACCATCGAGCGGACCGAGGAATCCAGGATGGGGAGCTCCACGCCGTACGACGCCAGCGCCTCGTTGATCGGGACGGCGTCCGGCCAGCTCGGGTTCGCCTCCTCGGCGACGACCGCGATCTTGCGGACCGAATCGAAGATCACCTCGCTCCCCTGGCCGGGCACCATGCCCAGGTCGACCTGCCCGCCCATGATGGCCGTCCGGGTCGGCCCGCCGCCGTCGAAGGTGACGAGCCGGATGTTGCTCGCCGGGATGTCGAGCTTCTCCATCATGAGAAGCAGGGAGATGTGCTCGCTCGAGCCGCCGATCACGGCGGCCGACAGCCGGCCGGGCTCGCGCATTGCGGCGATGACGTCGTCCAGGGACTGAATCGTGCTGTCCTTGGGCACGACCATCAGCGACTGCGCGACCTCCTGCGCATTGACGAAGACGAAGTCGTCGAGCGTATAGGGAGCGCCCATCACCTCGATGTGGTTGACCATGTACGGCGTCGGCGGCAGGAACAGGACTGTGTAGCCGTCGGGCTCCTGGTTGTAGAACCAGAGCGTGCCGTTGAAGGTCGCGCCGCCGGGACGGTTGACGACGTTCACCGGCACGCCGAGCTCCTCCGCGAGGAAGCCGGACAGGTGGCGAACCATGCGGTCCGTGGCGCCGCCCGCGTCGTAGGGCGCGGCCACCTCGATCGCGCGGCTCGGATAGGCGTCCTGAGCGCTGGCCTGGGCCGGCGCGAGCAGCGCCAGGGCGGCCGCGCCGAACGCGGCTGCCGTCGTTCGAATGGAATGTCTCATCGTCGTTCCTCCACGTCTGGATCCGGGTGGGATCGTTTCCGGGTTCTCAGTCCCGGTTGGGGCCGGCCACCGCCCGATCGCTCCGCATGCGGCGGACGATCGAGACGAGCGACGGGTAGCAGAGCGAAAGCAGCAGCAGGACGAGCATCGTCATCGCGATGGGTCGCGAGAGGACGAAGGCGATGTCGCCGCCGCTCAGCTGATGCGAGAAGACGAACTGCCGCTCGACGAACGAGCCGAGAAGCAGGCCCACCACGGCGGCGGCGGGCGCGAAGCCGTAGCGCGCGAACAGCCACCCGACGATGGAGAACACCGCCAGGGTGAAGGGTCCCATGAGGTTGCCGGTGATGGCGTAGCTGCCCGCCATCGCGAGGACCGTCACGCAAGGCACGAGATGCCGGATCTGGACGCGGACCACGACGACGGCGAGCCGGATGAAGATCAGCCCGACGACGATGAGCAGCAGCGCCTGCGCCATGTTCGCGAGAAGGATCGCGTAGACCACGTCCTTGTTGTCCGCCACGAAGCGCGGCCCGCCTGTGACGTTGTGCATGGCGAAGGCCGCGAGCAGGACGGCCGTGCCCCCGCCGCCGGGAAGCCCCAGCGCCAGCAGGGTCGCCATCGCCCCGCCCTCCGAGCTGCTGTTGGCCGATTCGGAGGCGACCACGCCGTTGGGGTCTCCCTTGCCGAACGTGGCCGGGTCGGGGGCCCCGCGCTTGGCCGAGGCGTAGGAGATCAGGTTGGCGACGGACGCCCCGACGCCGGGGATGGCGCCGATGAGCGTCCCGATGACCGAGCCGCGCACGAGCGTCCGCCAATGCGTCGCGACGTCGAGAAAGCCCCGCACGATCAGGCGGATGCTGAGCACGCGATCCTCCGCGCGCTGGACGATGTAGCGAGAGCGCGCGAGGTTGAAGAGCTCCGCGGTCGCGAGCAGCCCGATCATCGCCGGAACGACGGGGATGCCGTCGATCAGCTCGGGAAACCCGAACGTGCCGCGCATGCGTCCCGTCGGGCCGATGCCGATCGTCCCGATCAGGAGCCCGAACACGCCCGCGAGGAGGCTGCGCTCGACGTTGCCGCCGCGCAGGGCCGCGATCATCGTCACGCCCCACAGTGCGACGACCGCCATCTCGACCGGCCCGAGCTTCAGCACGGCGGTGGAGGCGTAATTGATCAGCAGGAAGAGGAGCACGTAGCCGAACAGCGTGCCGAGCGTCGAGGCCGCGAGCCCCAGGCCGAGCGCCTGGTTGTGCAGGCCCTTGCGAGCCATCGGGAAGCCGTCGAACGCGGTGGAGACCGCGGCCGTCGATCCCGGCATGTTGATCAGGATGGCCGGGATGGCCCCGCCGAAGCCGGCGCCGGTGAAGACGGCGGTGAGGAAGAGGACCGCCGTCAGGAAATCCATGTAGAGCGTCGCCGGCAGCATCAGCGCGAGCGTCATCGTGCCCGAGACCCCCGGCAGGGCGCCGCCGAGAAGGCCGATGAAGAGGCCGGGAACGAGGACGAGCCATGCTTCCCTGCTGGAGAAGAGCAGGCCGAGCCCGCGCTCGAGGGCCGCGATGTCGACGAGTTCCATGACGGCGTCCTCAGAGCAGCAGGGTGTGAGCGGGGACGCGGGCACCGTGCAGAAGGAGCCAGGTCACGCCGAGCCCGAAGGCGAGCGAGAGCGCCGCGACGAAGAGCGGACGGCGCTCTCCGAGGATCCAGAGCCCGGTGGCCATGAAGAGGATGCTCGCCACGTCGAAGCCGATCCACGGGATCGAGAAGGCGTAGGCGATGAGAAGCCCCATCAGCGCGGCGATCCCGAGCGGCCCGAGCGCGGGCGCTTCTCCGGGCTCCGGCGCCGGCTCCGACTTGGGCTCCGACTTGGGCTCCGACGACGGGCTCGGTTCGGCCGGCGTCTCGGCTCGCGCGCGCCCGAGGACGGCCCGCACGATGACGATTCCGGCGAGAACGCCGGTGATGGCGGCCATCGGGATGATGAAGATCACGTTGTGGATGCGGCTCGAGTCCAGGTAGGCCGCCGCGACGTAGACGACCGAGAACACGGCGCAGACGAGCGCGATCAGGACGGGACCCGCCCGGTCGAGTGCGGCGAGACGCGCGTCGCTCATCGCCCCGCCTCCGCCACGGCCTCGGCCGGGGGCAGGGTGCTCCAGCCGTCGAGGTCGAGCAGCTCCAGGTATTCCGACAGCGGCGCCGCGCCCTCGACCGCGCGCGCGACGTCGCCGGTCTCTGCGAGGCGACGCAGCATGGCGCGCATCGGCGGCATCGCCATGAGGACGAGGTAGACCGAGAAGGACATCAGCTTGAAGCCGAGCCGCGACAGCGCCTCGACCGTCAGCGGCGGCACGGAGCCGCTCGGCGTGACGTTGTAGAGCTGCGGACGGTCGATGGCGCGGATGAGCGCGCGCGCCTCCTCGACGTCGCGGGGGCCCTCGACGAAGATCGCGTCGGCGCCTGCTTCGGCATAGGCGCGGGCCCGCTCGATCGCGGCGTCGAGCCCCTCGATCGCCCGCGCGTCGGTGCGCGCCACGACGACCAGGTCGGCATCGACCCGCGCGTCGACCGCGGAGCGGATCTTGTCGCACATCTCCCCCGGCGGAACGACGGCCTTGCCAGCGAGCATGCCGCAGCGCTTGGGGGTGACCTGGTCCTCGATCATGATCGCCGCCGCCCCGGCGCGCTCGAGCTCGCGAACGGTGCGACGCACCGAGATCGCGTTGCCGTAGCCGGTGTCGGCGTCCGCGAAGACCGGAAGCCCCGTCGCGTCGAAGATCCGCCGGACGGTGTCGGCGTTCTCGCTCATCGTGAGCAGGCCGACGTCGGGGAGGCCGAGACGCATGGCCGAGGTCGCGTTGCCCGAGACCATGACGCCGCGATAGCCCTCCGCGGCCGCCAGCCTGGCGGCGAACGGATCGCCCACGGCGGGAAGCACCGTCGTCGTGGCGCCCGTGATGAACGCGCGCATCCGCGTGGTCGGCTTCATCTTGCTTCCTCCCGTGAGGCCCTCTCGCGGGGCCTTTCGTCGGATCGTTCGGGTTCAGTCGATCAGCAGGGTCGCGAGCTCTCGGAGATCGGGCATGGCCTCGATGCGCTGCAGCGCCGACAGGATCGCCTCGCAGCGCTCGGCGCCGGTGATCGGGGCGATCAGGTCGCGCGCCTTGGCGAGCACCTCCTCGCGCGACATCGGATCGTCGGGCGTGCCGCGCACGACGCGGGCATGGTGACGAAGGCGTCGCCCGTCCTTGCAGCCGATCTCGACGATCGCCTGGCGGCGCGGCCGCGCGACGGTGAGCTCCGCGCTCGGCGCGACCCGCGCCCGCGCGCGCAGCGCCGCCACGGACGGATCGGCGAGCCGGGCCTCGTCGTGCGTCGAGGCGAAGGTGAGCCCGCGATCGACGAGGCAGACGGCGACCAGATGCCGAATGTTCACGTTCGGCGCGCCGCCTTCGTCGACGATGTGGGAGACGTCGTCGGGGAGGTGGATGACGATCTCCTCGATCTCGTCCGGCGCGGGGTCGTGCGCCGCGATCAGCGCGGTCACGGCGTCGAGGGCGGCCTGCCCCGGAGAGCCGACCGACCACTTCTTGATGCTCGACGACAGCACTTCCGGCCGCGTCGCGAGGTCGGCCCAGGGCGCGGCCCAGTCGAAGCCGGCCGGCGCGTTCACCTGGAACAGGCCGTTGACGCCGGTCATCGCGTCGGGAACGCCCGGCATCCCGCAGGCCACCATGCCCACCGACATGACCCCGTTGCGGGCGGGCATGCCGGCGAAGTCGAACGCCTTCTCGATATGAGCCTCGTCGCGACGCCAGCAGGTGAGGCCGGAGGCCTGCTGCACGGTGAACGACATCGCGTCGGCCACCTGACGCTGCGTGAAGCGCATCAGCGCCGCGGCCGCGGCGGTCGCCCCGAACATGCCGCCGAGCGCATGCATGCCGCGTCCGGCCTTGAACTGCCGGTAGCAGTCCACCGAGACCGGCACCCGGCCGCAGATGTCGTAGCCGACCGCGATCGCGGCGAGGAGATCCGCGCCGGAGCGTCCTTCGGCCTCGGCGATCGCCATGGCCGCCGGAACCACCCCGCAGCCGGGATGCGTGATCGAGGCCATGTGGAAATCGTCGGTCTCGTCGCCGTGGGCGGCCATCGCATTCGCGAGCGCCGCGTTGACGACGCTGGTCCGCAAGCCCCCCGATCCGACGACCGCCGCCTGCGGATGGCCGCCGAGCGTGCGCACGTAGCGCAGGGCCGCCTCGCCGGCGGGAAGCCGCGTCCCGGAGATCGTCGCGGCGATCGTGTCGATCAGATGGTCGCGGGTCTTCTCACGGACCGCCTCCGGGAGCGCGCGATCGAGGGCGCCGGCGACGTGATCGCCGATCGCCCGAGTGAGCGGATCGAGCGTGCCGTCGAGACCGGACAGGGAGCCGGGGTCGGTCGAGGGTCTCATGGCATCAGCACTCCGCCGTTGACGTGGATGGTCTGCCCCGTGACGTATCCCGACCTGGGATCGGCGATCATGGCGACGGCCTCGCCGATCTCCTCCGGACGCCCCGGCCGGCGCAGCGGCAGGCTGTCGACCCGGTAGATCGTCCGGCGGAAAGCCGCCTTCTCCGGATCGTCGGCGGGGTCCTCGATGAGGCCGGGGGAGACCATGTTGACGGTGATGCCGTCGGGGCCGAGATCGTGCGCCATGGCGCGCGTGAGCCCCTGAAGCCCCGATTTCGCAGCGATGACGTGCAAGTGGTTCGACGCGCCCATGTGCGCCGACGCGCCGCCGATGTTGACGATCCGCCCCGCGGGCGACGCGCGCAGATGCGGCAGCGCCGCCTTGCACAGGAGGAAGGCCGCATCGAGGGTCACGGCCTGGACGCGCCGCCACTCCTCGTAGGTCGTCGTGTCGAGCGTGCTCTTGCCGCGCATCGATGCGTTGTTGACCAGGATGTCGAGCGCCCCGAGCCCTGCGACGGTCTCCGCGACGATTCGCTCGCACTCGGCGGGCACGCCGACGTCGCCGAGGACGGCGATCGCGCGAACGCCCAGCGCGCGCAGCTCGGCCGCCGTGCCTTCGGCCTCCGCGCGGCTCGAGCGGGCATGAACCGCCACGTCGGCTCCGGCGCGCGCGAGCGCGGTCGCGATGGCGCGGCCGATCCGGCGCGAGGAGCCGGTGACGAGGGCGACGGAGCCCGTGAGGGGAAGGGAGGCCGAGATCGCGTCAGGCATGGAGGTAGACCCAGGGACGCGCCGCCCTGTCCGTCGTCTGGAAGGCTTCGACGGCCGTGCGCCGCAGCTGCGTGCGGCCGATCTCGTCGAGACCGAGCAGGAGCGCCGTCCTGGCGTCGGGCTCGACCTCGAAGCGATGGACCGGACCGTCGTCGAGCGACACCGTCTGCGTCTCGAGGTCGACGCGCACGAGACGCGCGCCTCGGCTCGCGAGGACGGCGTCCGCCATGGCGGCGACGTCCGGCTCGGGCAGGACGATCGGGAGAAGCCCGTTCTTGAATGCGTTGCGGCGGAAGTGCACGCCGAAGCTCGGCGCGATCACCGCGCGGATCCCGTAATCCTGCACGGCCCAGACCGCGTGCTCGCGGGAGGAGCCGCTGGCGAAGTTGGGCCCGCCGATCAGGACCCGCGGCTCCCGGAACCAGGGCAGGTTCATCACGAAATCCGCGACCTCCCGGCCGTCGCGATAGCGCAGGTCGTGGAACAGGCCGCGCCCCAGGCCCTTGCGGGCCGTGGTGATCAGGAAGTCGCGGTTGATCATCTGGTCGGTGTCGATGTCCGGAATCATCATCGGCAGCGCGACGCCGTGGACGGGCTCGAACGGCTGCATGCTCAGGGCCCCCAGGGGTTGACGATGCGACCCTCGACGGCGGCGGCCGCCGCCAGCTCCGGGCTCGCGAGGTGGGTGCGCGCCCGCAGGCCCTGCCGCCCCTCGAAATTGCGATTGGACGTCGAGACGCAGCGCTGGCCCGGCTCGACGAGGTCGCCGTTGATGGCGGCGCACATGGAGCAGCCCGCCTCGTGCCACTCGAAGCCGGCCGAGAGGAAGATCTCGGCGAGCCCCTCCGCTTCCGCCTTGGCGCGGATCGCCCTCGAGCCCGGGACGACGACGGCGCGGACGCCGGCCGCGATCCGGCGACCCTCGACGAGCCGCGCCGCGCGCCGCAGGTCGTCGATGCGCGCATTCGTGCACGAGCCGATGAAGACGTGCTCGATCGGCAGTCCGACCAGGCGCTCGCCCGCCCGCAGGCCCATGTAGTCGAGCGCGCGCCGCATCTGCTGGCGTTGCCGCGAATCGGGCGACGCGTCGGGGTCGGGGACGCTCTCGTCGAGGCCGATGACCTGGGCGGGGTTCGTTCCCCAGGTCATCTGCGGCGCCAGCGCCGAGGCGTCGATCCGCACAAGGCGGTCGGCATCGGTCGAGCACCCCTGCGCCAGCGCCCGCCAGTGGGTGAGGGCCGCTTCCCAAGGTGGACCGGACGGCGCGTAGGGACGTCCGTGCAGATACGCGAAGACCGCATCGTCGGGACGGATCAGCGCGATCTCGGCCCCGCACTCCATCGTCATGTTGCAGAGCGTCATGCGGTCCTCGACCGAGAGGGCGCGCAATGCGCTCCCGTCGAACTCGATGGCGAAGCCGCGCCCGCCCCCGGCGCCGATCCGCCCGATGAGGTGGAGGATCAGGTCCTTGGCCCCGATCCCCGGCGGCAGGGCGCCGTCGAGCTCGACGCGCATCAGGCGCGGCTTCTCCGCCCGGATCGTCTGCGTGGCGAGGATGTGCTCGGTCTCGGAGGTGCCGATGCCCCATGCGAGGGCGCCCAGGGCCCCGGCGGTGCAGGCATGGCTGTCGCAGGCGAGGACCGTCAGCCCCGGGAGCACGAGGCCCTGCTCGGCGCCGACGATGTGGATGATGCCGTGATCGCCGTCGTCGACCCCGAACAGCCGCACGCCCCATCGCCTGGTGAAGCGCTCCATGTCGTCGAGGAGCGCCTCGGCGCGCGGCACGGTCGTCCCCGTTCGCCCCGGGCGCGTCGACACGAGATGATCGGCCACGGCGAAGGTCAGCTCGGGATGCAGGACCCGCCGCCCCGCAGCCTCCAGCGTCGAGAACGCGAGCGCGCAGTGCAGGTCGTGGACGAGATGCCGGTCGACATGGATCAGGTCGACGCCGTCCTCCAGCCGGTCGACGACGTGCATCTCCCAGAGCCGGTCGAGGTAGGTGTCAGCCATGGCGACGGTTCCCCTCTCGCTGCTCGGCTCCACGGTTGCCGAGCGCCGCGCTCAGCTCGGCGCTCTCCCGCTGCAGCACGCCGGCGATCTCGCGCTCCTGCGACGGGTCGTAGCGGATCTGCGGGATCGTCACGCACAAGCTGCCGAAGACCTTGTGGCCGCGCTCGAAGACCGGGACGCCGAAGCCGACGGCCCCGGGGATCTTCTGCCCGAAGGTGAGCGCGTAGCCCTTGCGCCGGATCTCGCGCAGGTCGCCCAGGAGGTCGTCGAGCGCCGGCGGCTCCCGTCCGGTCGCCGGAGAGACCTCGCCGGCGGCATGGATCGCAGCGACCTCGTCCTCGGGCAGGAAGGCCAGGACGGACCGGCCGGTGGCGCCCCAGAGAACCGACAGCGGCTCGTAGAGCGCGATCGCGTAGCGCAGCGGATGGGGGCTGTCGACGCTGTCCTCGAGCATCACGCGATGCTGCGCCGGCATGTACCGCATCAGCAGGCAGACCTCGCCGGTCGAGCGGGCGACGCGCTCGAGGAACGGGCGCGCCACGTCGCGAACGCTCCGCGAGGCGACGATCAGGGAGCTGATCCGGTAGAACTCGACCCCGGCGCGATAGGAATGGGGGATCTCGCCGCGCTCGACGATCTGCTCCTTCATGAGAAGCGCGAGAAGCCGATGGACCGTGCTCCCCGGCAGGTCGAGGCGCTCGGCCAGCGACTTGATCGTGACGTCGCCGCCCTCCTCGGCCAATGCGCGCATCATGCGAATGACGCGCTCGATCGTGCCCGTCGCCGACTCCGGCATGTCCGCTCCCTCTTTATTCCGCTGAACGGAATGTTTTTCTGCTTGATGGAAGGTAACCCGGATGCGATTTTCACGTCAAGCGCCATTCGGGACGCGGTGGCGGGGAGGATGCAGGGACATGAGAGCGGTTGCATACGAGGCGTCGGGCCCCGCGCGGGACGTCCTGGGCCTGCGGGAGGTCGACGACGCGCCGCCTGGGCCGGGCGAGGTTCGGATCCGGGTCGCGTTCTCGGGGGTGAACCCGACGGACGCGAAGGTCCGCGGCGGGGCGCCGGGTCGGCGCATGGCGTTTCCCCTCGTCGTGCCCCACCACGACGGCGCCGGAACCGTCGTCGAGTTGGGCTCCGGCGCCGGCCGCTTTCGTGTCGGCGACCGTGTCTGGGTCTTCGGCGCGCAGAACGGCCGAGCCTTCGGTACCGCGGCCGACTTCGTGACGCTTCCGGAGCGCAACGTCATCGGGCTCGCCGACGGTCTCTCCCTCGCGGAGGGCGCCTGCCTCGGGGTGCCGCCGATGACCGCGCACGCCGCGGTGCTCGGTGCGGGATCCCCAGAGGGAGGATGGGTTCTCGTGACGGGCGGCGCGGGCAACGTCGGCCGCTACGCCATCCAGATCGCCCGCCACGCCGGCGCTCGGGTCCTCGCGACGGTCTCGTCGTCCGCCAAGGCGGAGATCGCGCGCGAGGCGGGGGCCGAGCGCTGCGTCGACTATCGCGACCCGGATGCGGGCGCGCAGATCCGCGCCGCCACCGGGGGCGGAGGCGTCGACCTCGCCGTCGACGTCGACACGAGCGCCAACGCCGGCCTCCTGGCGACGGCGCTCGCCGACGGCGGTCGCGTCGTGAGCTACGGCTCCGGCGGGCTCGATGCCGTGATGCCGGTCCGGGACCTGCGGCGCGGCAACGCGACCATCCGTTTCCTCAACATCCTCACCCTGTCGCAGCCGACGCTGGAGGCGATCGCCGCCGATCTCGGCCGGCTCTGCGCCGAAGGCGCCCTGCGCCACCGGATCGCCGCGACGTTCACGCTCGAGCAGACCGCCGCCGCCCACGAGCTGGTGGAGAGCGGCGCCGCCGCGGGGCGGGTGCTCGTCTCGCTCGATCATTCCGACGGCCGCCGGTGACGGCGGCCGAGATCAGCTCGAGGGAACCCCGTCGGCGGCCGGATCGGCGGCCTCCGGCGCCTCCTCAAGAGCGGAGAATACGGCGGCGGTGTCCGCCCCGAGGCGCGGGGGCGGCTCGTGCCCCTCCCGGCGCGAGACCTCGGTGCGGATCGGGTTGCCCATCACGCGCACGCTCCGCTCTCCGAGCGGCAGGTCCAGCACCATGCCGCGATGGCGAACCTGCGGATCGTCCGCGACACGATCGAGCGTGTTGACGACCCCGACGGGCACCTGCTCGGCCTCCAGCCGCTCCACCCACTGCGCGGCGCTCCCCGCCGCGAAGGCGGCCTCGAGCAGCGGCCAGAGGACGTGCCGGTTGGCGAAGCGCTCGCGATTGGTCGTGAAGCGCTCGTCGCCGATCAGCGCGTCCACGCGGAGCGCGCGACACAGCCCCTGCCACATCCGCTCGGTGTTGGCGGTGACCACGACCTCGACGCCGTCTCCGGCCCGGAAGCTGCGGTAGGTCGGGATCGAATCATGGGCCGATCCCTGGCGGCCCGGGACCTCTCCGGAATGGAGATGGTACGCCATCTGATAGGTCAGCATCGCGGCCTGGCAGTCGAGCATCGAGATGTCGACCATCTCGCCCTCGCCGGTCAGATGGCGACGGTTGACGGCCGCGAGGACGCCGACCGCCGCGTAGAGCCCCGCGGCGAGGTCGCCGATCGGCACGCCCGCCCGGACGGCCGTGCGTCCGGGCTCTCCGGTGAGGCTCATGCCGCCCGACAGCGCCTGGACGATCATGTCGTAGGCGGGCTTGTCACGGTACGGCCCGTCCTGCCCGAACCCGCTGATGGCGCACCAGATCAGGGACGGGTCCGCCGCACGCGCCTGCGCCGCGGACACGCCGAGGCGCGCGAGGACTCCCGGGCGGAAGTTCTCGATCACCACGTCGGCCTCGGCGATCAGGCGCATCAGGCGCCGCACGCCATCCGCGGTCTTCAGGTCGAGGACGACGCTCTTCTTGTTGCGGTTGACCGCGTGGAAGTACAGGCTGCTGTCGTCCACGAAGTGCGGCGGGATCTCACGGGCCAGATCGCCCTGGGGCGATTCGACCTTGACGACCCGAGCACCCAGGTCGCCCAGGATCTGGGTGCAGTACGGTCCCGACAGGAATTGCGTCAGGTCGACGATCGTGAGGTTGGCGAGCGGTCCGCCGGAGCCGGGCTCCTGCGCCGCCGCGCCGTGATCCGTCGGGCTCGTCACGTCGCCTCCCATGGGCATGCTCATCGCGTGAGGATGTGGATCGAGCAGGCGCCGTGGTCGTAGCCCGTGAGCCCGCCGCCGGTCGCGTGGGTGAGCGCGACCTTCGCGCCGGGCACCTGGCGCGGGCCGCACGCGCCGCGCAGCTGCTGCACCGCCTCGACGACCTGGGCCGCGCCGGTCGCGCCGATCGGATGGCCCTTCGCCAGGAGGCCGCCCGACGGGTTCACCGCGACGCGCCCGTCGATCCGCGTCGCGCCGCTGTCGAGGAAAGCCCCGGCCTCCCCGCGTCCGCAGAAGCCGAAGGCCTCGTAGTAGATCAGCTCGGCGATGGTGAAGGCGTCGTGGACCTCGGCGAGGTCGACGTCCTCGGGGCCGAGCCCGGCTTCCTCGTAGGCCTCGCGCGCGCCCCGCAGCGTGATCTCCGGGATCGTCATGTCGCGGAACCCGGGCACGAACCTGCCCGACACGAGATCCGAGGCCGCGACGCGCACGCCGGCGCGGCCGAGCTGCCGCGCGAGCGCCGCCGACACGACGACGAGAGCGGCCGCGCCATCGCCGGTCGGGCAGCATTGCAGCAGGGTGAAGGGATCGGCGACCGGACGGGAGGCGAGCACCTCCTCTTCCGTCACCGGCGCCTGCATCTGCGCGACCGGGTTGAGCGCGCCGTTGGCGCGATTCTTGACGGCCACGCGGGCGAGCTGCTCGCGCGTGAGCCCGTATTCGTGCATGTAGCGCGCCGCCCTCATCGCGTAGAGCGCGGGCATCGCCATGCCCATGCGCACCTCCCAGTCCTCCTGCTCGAGGGGCAGGACGCCGCCGCCGAACTTCGTGAGCTTCTCGACGCCGATGACGAGCACGGCGTCGTACTTGCCCGCGCGCACCGCGAGGACCGCCTGGTGCAGCGCCGTCGACGACGAGGAGCAGGCGTTCTCGATGTTGGTGACGGGAATGCCGCCCATTCCGATCCGGCCGAGGACCCGCTGCCCCGCCATCATGCCGCCGAGCGAGGAGCCGCAATAGCAGGCCTGGATGCGCCGTGCGTCGATGCCGGCATCCGCGATCGCCGCCTTCACCGCCGGCCAGCCGATGTCCGCGAGCGTGGTGTCGGGATACTTGCCGAAGCGGCCCATGCCGACCCCGACGATGAGCGCCTCGCTCATGAGCGCGCCTCCTGCGGAACGAACACGAAATTGTGGACAGGCGTCCCGTCGGCGTCCTGGCCGACCCGGCCCCAGGACAGCCGCACGGGCCGGCCGATGGCGTGACCCTCGCCGTGCAGCGCGGCGAGCACGCGCACGCCGTTCGCGAGGTCGACATAGCCGAGCGTGAACGGCCTGCCCCACTTGCGCGGGCCGACATGCAGCGTCGTGAGGCTGTAGACGACGCCCTCGGACGGCTGGATCTCGCGCGCGACCGCCTCGCTCCCGCAGCCGGGGCAAACGGCCGCCGGCGGGACCGTCCTCAGCCCGCACGCGCGACATACGGAGCCGACCAGGCGCAGGCCGCCGTCCGCCGCCGTCTCGACCGCTGCCGCGCCGACGAGGTCGGGAATGCCCGTCCGTCCCGCGTCACGGAGCGCCTCGTCCATCGGGTCTTGATTCGTCATGATTCCGCTCAGTGGAATTTGATTTTGTGCAAAGGAATGTGGCAAGTCGCCCGCGTCTTGTCCAGAGGGTTTCGCGCCGCGCCACGACGAGGTGCGTCGTCAGCGGATCGAGGCGGGAGCGTCGAGATGGCCGATGCTCACGGTTTCGAGGCGCATGCCTGGCGCATCCACGACGCCCACGGCTTCATCGGCCACGTCGGCCCGATCCGGGAGGAGGCGGCGGACGGCGGCCCGCTCCCGGCCTTCCAGGCCGCGTCGCATCACGAGAACCCGCGTGGCGCCGTCCAGGGCGGCATGCCGACGACGATGGCGGAGAGGCTGCTCGGCGCCGCCGGCAGCTGCCCCGATTCCGGGCGGCACGGCCGGCCGCGGCGGCGTCGATCCCGTGGCGCAGACGAGACCTCGTGATGCGGTGCTCGTCCTCGTGGACCGCGACGACGCCTTGCCGCGAGGCCGTCGCGCATCTCGAGCCTGAACAGCGCGGGTCCGGGGCGGCGCGTGACGCCGCCGCCGCGGCACGAAGCTTGCCTGCTTCAATCGCTTCTGCTTCGGGGAGCACGATGATGCTGAGCGATCCTGCCGAGCCGATCAAGAAGAACCTCGACCTGAGGCTGCTGCATCAATACGTCGTGATCTGCAGGCAGCCGACCCTCGCCGCGGCAGCGGTGGCGCTCGGCGTGAGCAAGCCGGCGGTGTCGCAGATCGTCGCTCGACTGGAGAGCGAGCTCGCCGTCGCCCTCTTCGAGCGCAGCCGCACCGGCATGCGCCTCCTGCCCGCCGGACGCCGTCTGCTGGACCTCGCACAGACCATCCTCGCGGACGAGCGCGCGACGCTGTCCGAGATGCGCAGCTTCCGCGACCACGTCATTCCCAGGTTGCGCGTCTACGTCATGGAGAGCCTCTCGCCGCTGATCGTCACGGCGCTCTACAACGCGCTCGCCGATCAGGTCGGGGTGATCTCGCTGGAATCCGGCCGCGGTGAGACCTGCGTGCCCGAGTTCCTCCGCGGGGAGATCGATCTGCTCGTCTCGACGGAGCTGTTCGAGGACATGCCGGGCACGATCGACGTACACCCCTTGTGCAGCCAGGAGCTGTGCCTCATCGCGCCGCAATCCGCCGGTCCCACATCGCTCCCCGAGCTGGCGGCATCCCTCCCGCTCGTCCGTGCGCCGAACAATACGAGAATGCACTCGGCCATCGCGCACTACCTCGGCGGCCTCGGCGTCACCCCCATCCGTGAGCTCAGCTGTCGCTCCCTCACGGCGACGCTCGAGATCGTCTCCGCCGGCCGCGGATGGGCCCTGCTGCCGCCGCTCGGCGCCGCCGGCCTTCGCGATCGGCTCGATGCGGTCTCGATCAGCGCGGCACCGGGCCGCCCTCCCGTGCAGAAGGTGGCGCTCGCGGTCGACCGTGATCGCTTCCTCGAGATTCCGTCCGCGGCGGCTGCCGCGTGCCGCGGGGCCCTGCGCGAGCACATGCACCGCTTGCGCGCCGGTCACACGCACGCGGCGCTCGCGTCCGTGCAGGTCTATTGATCGCCGATCCGCGCTCGGAAGGTCGAGAGCGCGCCGTCGAAGCGGGTGGCGGGGCGCGGAACGGCTGCTCCCGCGTCCGCGCTGCGCCGCAGGCCGCGGGCGTAGGCGGCGCCGTCGACGGCCCCGAGCGGAAGGTCGTGCAGCTGCGCGAAGCCTGTCGCGAGCGCCGCCTGCTCCGGGGTGGTCGCCTCCGTCTCGAGGACGATCGGCGGGTAGGACGCGGGATCGCTTCCCGCAGATATCGTCGGCCGGCGATACGGGCGGGCGACGGCCTGCTCGTAGGCGTGCGCGATCCGCAGGACACGCGCCTCGGCGAAATAGGGTCCGACGATCTGCGCGCTCGTCGGCAGCCCCGCCGCGTCGAACCCCGTCGGCAGCGCGTGCGCCGGGTGCCCGGAGAGGCTGAAGACGGAGGTGGTCGACCCCGACATGAAGGCCCGCACGGCGCGAGGGTCGTGGTAGCTCGGAGCCGTGGCGAACGTCGAGGGGAGGACCAGCGCATCGCACTGCGCGAACAGCGCGTCGATCCCGCGCGCGAGCTCGGCGCGACGGCGCAAGGCGGCGAGGTAGTCGACCGCGCGGATCGTCATGCCGGTGGTGAGCGCCTCGCGCACCTCCCGGCCGACGGCGCCGGGTTCGGCCCTGAAGTCGGCTTCGTGCGTTGCGGCGCGCTCCGAGCCGCTGATCAGCACGGTCGCCTCGCGATAGCGCGGCAGGGCCTCCGGCAGGGCCACGTCGACGAGGGTCGCGCCCCCCGCGGCGAGCGTGGCGACGAGTTCCTCGAGGCCCGCCGCGACGGCGGGCGCGAGGGTCGCGCCGGGAATTTCGCGAACGACGCCGATGCGCAGGCCCGCGACGCCCTCCGAGAGCGACGCGCGGTAGTCCGGCACGGGAACTGACACCGTCGCCGGATCGCGCTCGTCGGCGCCGACGAGCGCCTGCAGCACGAGAGCGCAGTCTTCCGCCGAGCGGGCCAGCGGCCCGATCACGTCGAGCGACCAGCTGTTGGGGAGGACCCCGTAGCGGCTGACGAGGCCGTAGGTGGGCTTCAGGCCGTGCAGGCCGCAGGCCGCGGCGGGAACCCGGATCGAGCCGCCCGTGTCCGAGCCGAGCGCGTAGGCCGCCAACCCCGCCGCGACCGCGGCGGCCGAGCCGGTCGAGGAGCCGCCGGGGAAATGGTCGGGCGCCCACGGGTTGCGGGCGTGCGGTCTGGCGGAATCGTGGAACTGCACGCCGAGACCGGTGCCGTACTCCCACGTGTTCAGCTTGCCCGTGAGCACGCCGCCGGCGGCGCGAAGCCGCGCGACCGCGGCCGAATCGAAGCCGGTGACGTGATCGGCGAGGAGGCGCGCATTCGCCGTCGTGGGGATGCCGCGGGTCGCGTAGTTGTCCTTGACGGCGAAAGGGACGCCGGCGAGGGGAGACGCCGTGGCCTCGACGTTCGCCGCGCGGGCGGCGTCCCTGGCGCCGTCGGCGTCCACGTGCAGGTAGGCGCCGATGAGCGGATCCACCTCGGAGATGCGCGCGAGCGTCGCCTCGACGAGGTCGCCCGGCGTGAGAGTGCCGTCGGCGAAGGCGCGATGAGCCTCGGCGACGCCGAGATAGCAGATGTCGTCTCGTGTCATGGGAATGCCTCCTGCACAGGGGCGGCGACCGGATCGAGCGCGCCGCCGCGCGCACACCGAACGAGATGGTTGGGCGACACCGGTGCGAGCGGCGGCATCGCGGCCGTGCAGGGCTCGATGGCGTGCCGGCAGCGCGGGGCGAAGCTGCACCCCGGCGGGAGCGCCGAGAGATCGGGCGGGCTGCCCTTGATGGGCTCGAGCCGCGTGCCCACGAGCTCGGAGGTGACCACGGAGCGCAGCAGCCCGCTCGCGTAGGGATGGCCGGGGCGGCTCAGCACCTGCTCGGTCTCGCCATGCTCGACGATCCGCCCCGCGTACATGACCGCGACCTCGTCGGCGATCTCGCAGGCGACGCCGACGTCGTGCGTGACGAACAGGGTCGCCATGCCGAGCTCCCGCTGCAGCTCGCGCAGGAGCAGCAGCACCTGGATCTGCACCGTGGCGTCGAGCGCCGTGGTCGGCTCGTCGGCGATCAGGACCTTCGGCCGGCACGACAGGGCCAGCGCGATCATCGCGCGCTGGCGCAGGCCACCGGACAGCTCGTGCGGGTAGGCCTGGAGCCGGCGCGCGGCGGAGGGGACCTGCACCAGCTCGAGCAGGTCGAGCGCGCGCCGGCGGGCGGCCTCCCAGCTCACGCCCTCGTGGGCGCGCACCGTCTCGGCGATCTGGTGGCCGATCGTGAAGGTGGGGTCCAGCGCGGTCGCGGGCTCCTGGAAGATCATCGCCACGAGGGAGCCGCGTATGCGGGCGAGCTCCCGCTCGCGCAGGGCGAGGACGTCCACGCCGTCGATCACCACGCGGCCGGTGATCGTGGCGCTCCGCGGCACGAGGCGCATCAGCGCGCGCATGGTCATGCTCTTGCCGGAGCCGGACTCGCCGAGAACGCAGAGGACCTTGCCGGCGTCGAGGGTGAAGTCGATGCCGTCGAGGATGGTGACGGGCCCGTCCGAGCCGCGCACGACGACGCGCAGGTCCGAGACCTCGACGATGGGAGAGGCGGTCGTCATCGTGCGGCTCCTGCGGATGCGAGGGGGGCAGCCGGGGCCATCGGGTGCCCGGAGCGCGGATCGGCGGCGTGGCAGGCGACCGGGTGCGGACCGTCCCCGAGCCGCGGCTCGACGCGTGCGCAGACCTCGTCGGCCAAGGCGCAGCGTGTGCGGAAGCGGCAGCCGCTCGGCGGGTCGATGGGGCTCGGCGGGTCGCCGGAGAGCGGGGCGTGCTCGCGCCTGCGCCTGGGGTCCATGCTCGGCCGCGAGGCCAGCAGAGCCTGCGTGTAGGGATGGCGCGGCGCCTCGTAGATGTCCCGCACGGGGCCGATCTCGACGACCTTGCCGAGATACATCACCAGGACCCGATCGCTGACGTAGCGGACCACGTTCAGGTCGTGGGAGATGAAGACGTAGGTCAGCGCCAGGCGCTCGCGCAGATCCTGGAGGAGGTTGAGGATCTGCGCCTCGATCGACTTGTCCAGCGCCGAGACGGATTCGTCGAGGATCATCAGGCGCGGCGACATCGCGAGCGCGCGCGCGATGTTGACCCGCTGGCGCTGCCCTCCCGAGAGCTCGTGCGGGTAGCGCCCGGCGAAGCCGAGCGGCGCGAGGCCGACGAGGCCCAGCGTCTCGTGGGCGAGCTCGCGCGCCGTCGCTCGGCTCGCGCCCGCGGCGCGCGGCCCGAAGGCGATCGTCTGCTCGAGCGTCAAGCGGGGATTGAGGGAGGCGTGGCTGTCCTGGAACACCATCTGGGCGGCACGCTGCAGCTCGCGCACGCTCATGCCGCCGCGCGTGCCGACCTCCAGGCCGTCGAAGACGAGCGTACCGGCGTCCTGGCGGGTCAGCTGCATCAGGACGCGCGCCATCGTCGACTTGCCGCAGCCCGACTCGCCGACGACGCCGAGCGTCTCGCCCTTGGCGACCCGGAAGCCGACGCCGTCGACGGCGCGGACCACGCCGCCGGCCCCGCCGGGCCCTCTCTCGAGGGCGAAGTGCTTCACCAGGTTCTCGACGATCAGCAACGGCTGGCGCGGACCGCCGACGTCGGGCATCGGCGCGAGCAGCGCCTCGTCGACGGGCGTGCGGCGTGGCTGCGAGAGCATTCGCTGGAGCACGGCTCACTCCTTCACGTTCAGCGCATGCCGCAACCCATCCGTCATGGTGTTGAAGCACAGCGAGGTGAGAAAGATCATCGCGCCGGGAATGACGGCGTTGAGCGGCGCGACGTAGACGCTCTGGCGCAGGCTCGACAGCATGAGCCCCCATTCCGCGTCGGGCGGGCTGACGCCGAGACCCAGGAAGCTCAGCCCCGACGCGATGACGATGGAGATCGAGATCAGGCTCGACGCGTAGACGAGGATCGGTCCCGCGACGTTCTTCAGGACGTGGCCGACGACGATGCGCGTGGCCGAAGCCCCCGTCGCGGCGGCTGCCTCGACATAGGGCTGCGTGCGCACCTGGAGCGTCACGCTCTCCGCGACGCGCGCGATCGGCGGTATGAAGACGAGGGTGAGCGCGATGAGCCCGTTGATCATGCCTCCGCCGAGCGCCCCGGAGATCGCCACCGCGAGCAGGACCGAGGGAAAGGCGTAGAAGACGTCCATCGCCCGCATGATCGCGGAATTGACCCAGCCGCCGGCGAAGCCCGCGAGGATCCCCAGGAAGCCGCCGACGAGGGTCGCGACGACGACGGGGGCGAACCCCATGAACAGGGTCAGCCGCCCGCCCCAGATCACGCGGCTGAGCAGGTCGCGGCCGAGCTCGTCCGTCCCGAGGAGATGCCCCGGCGTGCCCGGCGGCCGCAACCGGTTGACGATGCTCGTCTGGTTGGGGTCCGCCGGCGCGATCCACGGCGCCAGGATCGCCGAGAGCGCGATGGCGACGAGGACGCCGCCGGCGACGAGCGTGACGGGGTCGCGCCTCAGGCGCCGCGCCATGTCGGAGAGGAAGCCGCCCGAGCGGATCGCGGCCGTCGCCGCGGGAAGCGTGTTCGCATCGTGCATCATGGGTCAGCCGCTCCCGCGCCGGGCGCTGTTCATGCGCGGATCGAGCACCATCTGCAGGAGATCGACCGCCAGGTTGGTGAGGACGAAGAAGAGCGCGAGGACGAGGACGGTCCCCTGCATCAAGGGCAGGTCGCGCAGGAAGATCGCCGAGTTCAGCAGGTAGCCGGAGCCCGGCCAGGCGAAGATCGTCTCGACGAGGATCGAGCCGCCGAGCAGGTTCGCGAACTGGAGGCCGATGATGGCGAGGAGCGCGGGCGCCGCGTTCTTGGCGACGTGGGCGACGACCCAGTGGC
Organism: Salinarimonas sp. NSM; assembly: GCF_052380005.1. Lineage (NCBI taxonomy): Bacteria > Pseudomonadati > Pseudomonadota > Alphaproteobacteria > Hyphomicrobiales > Salinarimonadaceae > Salinarimonas > Salinarimonas sp. NSM. The sequence goes on along the minus strand of NZ_JBQTCJ010000001.1, from coordinate 210,869 downwards.
TCGGCAGGCCCTTGGCTTCGAGCGCCTGGACGTATTCCTGCTGGAGCACCTCCGACACGGCCGAGCGCACCGAGCGAGCGATCACGCCCGCCGGTACGGTCGCGAGCGTGATCGTCGGCAGGATCATGTGCGTCCATCGGGTGGCGAGGCCCGCGTCGGGATCGCCCATTCCCGTCGCCGGAAGCAGCCCCAGCTCGACGGAGAAGACGATCACGAGGACGATGCCGAGCCAATATTGCGGCACGGACATGCCGGAGATTCCGACGGCGCTGATCGCCCGGTCCGACGCGCGCCCCGCGCGGTAGGCGGCGAGGGTGCCCAGCAGCACGCCCGCGACGCAGGCGAGCACGATCGCGCCGAAGGCGAGCCGCAGCGTGTTCGCGACCGCCGGCAGCACCTCCTCGATCACGGGACGGCGCGTCGAGAGCGAGAGCCCGAGATCGCCGCCGGCGACGTTCCCGAGCCAGCGCAGGTACTGGAGCGGCAGAGGCTGGTCGAAGCCGTAGGCCGCCCGGATCTGCGCGGCGACCTCCGGCGGGGTGTCGTCGGGGATCAGCGCGCTGGCCGGATCTCCCGGTGCGAGATGCACCAGGAGAAAGCAGATCAGCGAGACGCCGACGATGATCGGCAGCGCGTAGGCGAGCCGCTGGAGGACGAAGCGCAGCATCGGCTCAGGCCCCGACCGAGACCGAGGTGAGGTCGATGTACCAGTTCTGAGGCGCCACGAAGCCCTGGACGTTCGCCGCGAGCGCGCGCGGGTTCATGTCGTGGACGACCAAGATCCACACCGACTGGTCGACGAGGTACTCGTGCAGCCGGGCGATCGCGGCGTCGCGCTCGGCCGGGTCGAAGGTCATCTGCGCCGCCTTGCCGAGCTCGTCCGCCTTCGGATCGGAGAAGAGGCCCCAATTGTTTCCGTTGGGCGGCGCCCGCTCGCTCATGAAGGCGCTCATGAAGCCGAAGTCCGGGTCTTGGAAGGACCAGGAATTGTTGAGGCCGAACGTGCCCTCGTTCGCGGCGCCGTCGGCGCGGGCCGCGCGGCGGGCCCGGAGGGCCTCCCAGTCGACGACCTCCACCTCGACGTCGAAGCCGACCGCGTTGAGGTTCTCCTGGCAGATCTCCGACATCGGCATCGGCTGCATCTGGCCGGAGCCCGCCTGCGAGGTCAGGAGCTTGATCGGGCAGCGGTTGTCCGGCCCGTAGCCCGCCTCGGCCATCAGCCGCCTCGCCTCCTCCGGGTCGTAGCGCACGTCGAAGGTCGGGCTGCCGAACCAGGGGCTCGTGTCGGCGACGAGGCCCTTGGCCGGGCGGGCGACGCCGCCGAGGAACTGCGCGATGCCCTCGCGATCGATGGCGAGGTTTGCCGCACGGCGCACGTTGATGTCCCGGAAGGGCGAGCTCTCGTGGAAGCTCAGCCAGTAGGGCCAGACGTGCGGGTAGACGTTCATGACGATCCGGGCGCCGGACTGCTCGATGCGCGGGATCGTGTCCGGCGGCGGCGCCTCGACCCAGTCGACCTGGCCGGACAGGAGCGCGGCGACGCGGGTCGTCGGGTCGGGCATCGCGAACAGCGTGAGCCGGTCGACCTTGGGCACGCGGTTGGGGTCCCAGTAGTCGGCGTTCTTGACGAGCTCGGCGCGCTCGCGCGGGACGAGCTCGACGAGCTTGAAGGGACCCGTGCCGGAGGGCTGCGCGGCGAAGGCGGCCCAGTCGCCGCCGAGCGCCTCCCAATGGCGCGGCGAGGACATGCCGACCCGGTCGACCTTGTAGAAGAACATCGAGTCCGGGGCCGTCGTCGTGATCGAGACCGTGAAGTCGTCGATCTTCTCGTAGGCCGCGACGTTGGCGAGGAAGTTGCCGGCCTGGTTGGCCTGGGCCTGGTCGTATTGCGGCGAGTCCCGGTCGATGAGCTTGTCGAGGTTCCAGATCACGTCGTCGGCGCCGAAGGGCGCGCCGTCGTGGAAGGTGACGCCGCGGCGCAGGTTGAACGTCCACACCGTGCCCGATTCGTCGACCTCGTAGCTCTCGGCCAGCGAGGGCACCATCTCGGCCGTGGTCTCGCCCTGCGAGAGGTCCCACCGCAGGAGCCCGTCGTAGATCGTGTTCGTGATGAAGCGGATGCCCTCGGCGCCCTGGGTGGCCATGCCGGTCGTCTGTGGAATGTCGCTCAGCGTCATCGCGAGCCGCAGGACCGACTCGCCCTGCGCCCGAGCCGGCGCCGGCCGGACGCCGGCGAGGACTCCGGCCGCAACGCCGGTCTTGAGGAAGGTGCGTCTGTCCATGTCCGATCTCCCCGCTGGTGCGCCGCGCCGCCCCGATGGGCGACGCCTCGCACCGCGGCCGCAAGCCGCGTGCCACATGCTGACGCAGAGGGATGTACGGTAATTGGGGAGCGATCGAGGTTCGCATGAAGTCCACGTGCCGCATACGGCGGGCAGCGCGATGCAGAAAGCGCCATCGAGGGGTTAAGCGCCAACTTAACGCCAGGTCGAAGACAATCTCACCTGTCGCGATGTCGATCCCGTCGGATTCGACGATGCATCGCCCCATCGCCGAAGACTTGACGGTCGCAGCTCGAAGACGCCGATGCCGTACGCTGCGCGATGATCGCTGGCATGTGCCTTGCTGCGCCGGGCCACCGCCGTCGGCGCGCTCCGGCGCGGCGCGCGCCCGGACGGCATGGCACAGGGGAGATCCATCAGATGGCTCGCAACGTGAACGGACCGCTCTACTACGAGCGCATGGGGCGATCGGGCCCCGTCATCGCCTTCGTGCACCCGAACCCGATGGACCAGTCCTGCTGGATCTTCCAGACGACGCACCTGTCGACGTGGTTCCGATGCATCGCGATCGACATTCCCGGCTACGGCCGCTCGCCGACGGCCGAGCGCGGCCTGACGATGGACGACATGGCGCAGGCGTGCTGGGAGGCGATCGACGACGCGTTCCCGGGTGAGGAGGACGCGATCCTGGTCGGCTGCTCGGTCGGCTCCTCGATCGTGCCCTACATGCACCACCAGAAGCCGGATCGGACGAAGGCGCTCGTCGTCTGCGGCACGGGCTACAATCCCGGCAAGGAGTTCGCCGCGCGGCGGATCAAGCAGTATTCCAAGTACGGCATCGACTTCCGCTGGGACTACACGTTCCAGGACTTCAGCCCGGCGTTTCGTCAGACGCCCATGGCGCACTATTTCGCCAACCTCTTCGCCGAGCGCAACGCGTTCGCCGACGTGACGACGATCCTGCATCAGTTCGAGGCCCTGGCCCAGCCCGATGCGGACGACCACCACGAGAAGATCGCCTGCCCGATGATCGTCCTCACCGGCAGCGAGGACAACTCGCACCAGCGCGCCTTCGACCTGCAGGACCGGGTGCCGGGATGCGAGCTGCGGGTCCTGCACGGCGCCGGGCACGCCTGCCAGATCGAGCAGCCGTGGCTGTTCAACCGGTTCATGATCGAGTTCCTGATGCGCCACGGCCTCTTCCCCGACGGCCCGCGCCCCCTGTCGCCGGCCTTCTGACGCGGCCGATCACGCCTTCGGCGCCGGCGTCGGCCGCGCGCCGAAGGCGAACAGGGCCGCGGCGGCGGCCATCAGGATGGCGTTGATCCACACCGCTCCCTCGTTGCCGAGCGCGGTCGTGTCGTAGACGAGACCGACGAAGAGCGGGGCGACGACGAAGCCGGCATCCCCGACGACCCGCTGCACGCCCATCGCCGGTCCCTGCAGCCCCCGCGGCATCCGATCCGCGAGCGCTGCGGCGACCGACGGTCCGCTGAAGGCGCCGGCGATCCCCATGAGCACCATCGCCGCCCAGAACAGCGCGACGTGCCCGGCGAAGGCGATCATGACGAGCGAGACCGCGGTGGCGACCGTCGACCAGATCGTCACCACCCGCGATCCGACCCGGTCGATGACCGAGCCCACCATCGGCAGCATCAGGAAATTCGAGACGGCGATGAGCGTGAGCGCGCCCCCGATCACGGCGACGGGCATCGCGAAGGTCTGCGCGGCGATGAGCGGGATGGTCACCCATTGCGAGGCGGTGCGCGTGAAGAAGACGCCGAAATTGATCAGGCTGAGATAGAGGAAGGTCGGCTCGATCAAGAGCCCTCGAAGCGTCGGCGCCGGCAGTTGGGCGGGGGCCCCGGCGGACGCCGCCCCGGAGCCGGGGGGCTCCGCCGCCGGCTCCTCGAAGGCGACGAGGGCGACGAGCAGCGCCGCGAGCGCGACGATCCCGAAGGCCCAGAACGGGGCCGCGAAGCCCATCCAGGCGACCAGCAGCCCGCCGATGCCCGGGCCGATGCCGGCGCCGAACAGGAGCCCGCCCTGGTAGAGCGCCATCATCCGGCCGCGCTCCCCGACCCGCGAGATCTGCACGAGGACGGTGGCGGACACGGTCATGTACACGCCCGAGCCGACGCCCTGGACGAAGCGCCAGAACAGGAGGGGCTCGAACGTCTCGGCCAGCGCCGCGCCGAAGGCGCCGACCGCGATGATCGCGGGTCCCAGGCACATGAAGGGCCGCCGTCCGAAGCGCTCCGAGGCCATGCCGGCGGGGATGTTGGCGACGAGCCGGCCGACGCCGAAGAGCGTGATCATCATGCCCACGAGCGTTCCGCTGACGTTGAACTGCTGGGCGTAGAGCGACATCATCGGCACGACCATGCCGTTGCCGGCCATGACGAGGACGATGAGCACGAGGATCGGCCCGATCTGCTTCAAGGGCAGGGGCGGCCGGGACGACGGCGGGGCGATCTGAAGCACGCGAATCTCGCTTAACGGGGCGGAGGGATGCCCCGTCCCTTGCGCAACGGCCGTGCCAGCTTCGGCGCGGCCTCGGCTCAGCGCCCGATCGTGATCCCCGACAGCGCCGTCGCCGCCCCGGCCGCGATCCCGGCGAGCGTGGGCAGGGCCGCGGAGGAGATCAGCCGGATCGCCACGAAGCGCCAGCCCATGATCGGCAGCTCGAACGCCATCAGGCGGTGGAAGGCGAACACGGACCATGCGGTGAGCAGCGCCACCATCTGCGGCGCGCCCGCGCCCGCGTTCCAGAAGACGAGCGCGAGCGGGAACGTCACGGTCGGCCCGCCGGGCAGGAAGCAGCCGACGAGGGACGCGAGCAGGATGCCGCGCAGGCCGGTCTCCTCCCCGAGGCTGCCGGCCACCAGTTCCTGCGGGACGAGAAGCCCCAGGAAGCCCGCCGCGACGAGCGCGACCGGCAGGCGCAGGGCCAGGGGGCCGCCCTGCCGGACGACGAAGCGGGCGGCGGGCCGCACGCTGGACGGCCGTTTCAATCCGGTCACGAGCGCCACGAGCGCGGCGACGGCGAGGAGGCCGAGCACGCCCGCGATCACGACGGCGACCTCGGCAGGGCGATCGCCGGATGCCGGCCGATGCCGCGCGCGAGGAAGCCCGCGAGGATCGGCAGGGGGAGGCTCGCGAGGAAGCGCAACGCGGCGAGATCCGGCCCGAGGAAAGGCAGCTCGAAGACGAAGACCCGGTGGATCCCGACGAGCGACCAGGCCGTGACGTAGGCGACGAGCGCACCGATGTCGGCGCCGGCCACGTAGAGGGCGTAGACGAGCGGGAAGGAGGTGAACGGCCCGCCGGGCGTGACGAGGCCGAGCCCGCAGGCGAGCGCGAGGCCGCGCATGCCGGACTCGCCGCCGAGCCGCCGTGCGACCTTCTCGCGGGGAACGAGCTCCTGCACGAAACCGCCGATCACGAGCCCCGCGAACACCTGCGGGGCGAGGTAGGCGAGGAGCGCCAGCGAGGCGCCCGTCGTCGCCAGGACCACGTCGGCGCCGTCGCGCAGCCAGACGACCGCGCCGCTGATGCCGGCGATCACGACGAACACGAGGGTGATCCGATCAACCCTCGGCTTGCTTCCGCCGGACCCGCTCCCGGCGCCGTTCTTCTCGGCCACGATATCTCTCTCCGCGTTAAGCCGCGCCACTGCGGCTGCATCCGACGGAGGGCACCGAGCAAGCCGTGGGCCAGCTGGAGACCGCGACGGGTTCTCGAGCCGAGCGACCCGGCGGTCCCGAGATCCACGGCTCGAGCCCCGCCGCGACGACGGCCATCGGGCCGCCGTGGCTGTGCATGATGCCGCCGGGTGTGCTGCCGCGTTCGAGCGCGAGCCGATGCCGGAACGCCAGCGGGCCCGCGTCGCGAACGCGAAGGACGAAGGCGCGTATCGGGGCCTCGCGCCGACGGCACGAGCGAAGGCGGGGGACGTGCGCCGGCTCCACGCCGAGGGGATCGACCCCGCCGAGATCGCCCGCCGCGTGGGAATCGGGCGCGCATCGGTCTACCGCCTCCTCGCGGAGGAGGAGGCCGAGGCGTGAGGGGGAGGACCTGAGGGCAGCCGTAGGGGGGGACGAAGGGGGAGCGGCTCTATACCCTGGGCGCGCCGTTCATCGGGCTGCGCAACCGCGGTCACAGTTCAGCTGGCGGAGAGGGGGGGATTCGAACCCCCGATACGGTTGCCCGTATGCCGCATTTCGAGTGCGGTGCATTCAACCACTCTGCCACCTCTCCGAACCGAGGTGGGACGCGGGCGCGAGGCCCTCGTCCCGTGAGCGGCGGCGGACGCGATAGCATGGGCGCGCTGGGGCGGCAAGAGGCGCCTCGCGGGAAACGTGCGCGGGACCCGCCGCCGGCCGCCGGCGCCGACAGGGGCGCGAGGTGGTCAGCGGGTCAGCACCACGAGGTGGCCGGGCACCGGCCGGCCCGCGTCGCGGCGGGTGACGACGGGCTCGAGCCGCAGGACGCGCAGGCCCGCGCCCGTCGCACGCTCGCGCAGGAAGCGCGCGCCGTGGGCGAAGCGGGCGTCCGCGCCGATGGCCCAGCCCTCCCCCGCGATCGCCTCGTCGAGCGCCTGGGCCGTGAAGGCGAAGAGCCCGCCCGGCGCGAGCGCGCCGCGGGCGGCGGCGAGCACGTGGACCGGGTCGCCCACGTAGACGAGCACGTCCGCGGCGAGGATCAGGTCCGCGCCGCCGGCCGGCGCGGCGTCGAGCCAGGCGGTCAGCTCGGCCACCGCGAGCGCGTCGTAGAGGCCCTTCTCGCGCGCCTTCTCCACCATCGCGGGGGCGAGGTCGCAGCCCTCCAGCCGCGCCACCCGGTCGCGGATCGCCGCGCCCATCAGCCCGGTGCCGCAGCCGAGATCGAGCGCGCAGGCGAAGAGACGCCCCGGCGCCTCCCGGTCGAGCGCGTCGCGCAGGCATTGCGGCCCGCGGTAGTCGAGGTCGCCGGTGAGATGCTCGTCGAAGCGCTCGGCATAGGTGTCGAACAGCGCCCGCACATAGCCCTCGCTCATCGCGTCCGCCGCGGGCAGCGCGCCGAGCCGTGCGAGCGTGACGCCGACGCCCAGCGGGTCGTCGGGCTCCAGCGTCCGCGCCCGCTCCAGCGCCGCGATCGCGCCGGTCGCGTCGCCCTGCGCGGCGAGCGCCTCCCCGAGCAGCGCCCAGGCCGGGGCGAAGCCGGGCGCGCGCTCGAGCGCCTGCGCGGCGAGGTCGGCGGCGGCGCCGGCGTCGCCGTCCTCGAGCCAGCCGGCGGCCCAGGCGTAGCGACGGTCCGCCAGGAGATCGCCCGAGGAGCGGTGGACGACGAGGGGCCGGGCCGCGGAGCGCGGCGCCGTCTGCAGGGGGATGGGCGCGCTCATCTCGGAACTCCCGGGATCATGCGCGGCCGCGCGCGGCCTTGGCCGGCACGACGGCGTGGGCGACGAAGCGCGCGATCTCGGCGGTGCGGCGGGCCGGGTCGAGCACCTCGGCGTCGATGCCGTGGCGCCAGGCGAGATCGCCGCGGCCGGGATCGGCGTGGAGCGTACGCAGGTCCGCCGCATAGGCGCGTGCGCCGGCGACGTCGGCGAAGAAGCCCTCCTGCGTCAGCCGCTCGGCGATGCGCTCGACGATCGCGGCGAGCTCGCAGAGCGAGAACTCGGGGTGATATTGCACGCCCCAGAACAGGCCGCCCACGTGGCGGATCTCGGCCGCCTGGATCGGCGCGAGGCGGTTGCCGGCGAGCACGGTCGTCCCCTCGGGCACCGTCTCGACGATGTCGAGATGCACGGCGGGCGCCTCGAAGGCGGCGGGCCTGTCGGCGAGCATGGGATGCTCCCGGCCCGCCCGGGTCGGCACGATGCGCCGGGCGAAGCCGACCTCGCGGCCCGCCGGGTTGCGCACCACCGTTCCGCCCGCGGCGGCGGCGCCGACCTGGAGGCCCCAGCACGACCCGAAGGCGGGCGTCCCCGAGGCGTAGACCGCGCGCATCAGCTCGAGCTGGCGCGCCACCGCCGGCCCGCCGTCGTAGAGGTTGAGCGCCGAGCCGGTGAGGAAGACGCCGTCATAGCCCGCGAGCCCGCCGGAATCGGGCAGGTGCGCGTCCGCGTCCGCCGGGCAGGCGATCTCGCAGGCGGCATCCGCCACGAGCGCCGTCAAGAGCGCCGCGTAGCCTTCGGCATAGGTGGTTCCGAAATGCCGCCTGTGCGTCTCACGCTCGGTGTGCGTGTTGCCCTCGACGACGAGAAACCTTAGAGCCATGGATCGACGAATGCTCCCGTGAGACGCGGTGACATAGCGCAATGGCGGACGCCCGCAAGCGAAATGAGGTGCCGGGTGCCGGGGCGAAGACGGCCCGTCCGGCCGGCGGCGCCTCCGGCAAGGCCTACCTGCTCCTGGCGATCACCGCCCTCTCCTGGGGCGGCAACGCGGTCGCCGGTCGCCTCGCGGTGGGCGAGATCTCGCCGATGGCGCTCACGGCCCTGCGCTGGCTCCTCGTGGTGGCGATCCTCGCCCCGCTGGCGGGGCGCGATCTCGTCTCCCATTGGCCGACGATCCGGGCGCATTGGCGGCGCATCGCGCTGATGGCGGCGATCGGCTTCACGGCGTTCAATTCCCTCATGTACGTCGCGGCGCACTACACCAGCGCCGTGAACCTCACCATCATCCAGGGCGGCATCCCCGTCGTCGTGCTCGTCGGCGCGCTCGTGGTCTACGGCACGCGCATCACGCCGCTGCAGGGGGCGGGCATGGTGGTGACGCTCGCCGGGGTCGCGGTCGTGGCGGCGCAGGGGAGCCTGGCCGCGCTGATGGCGCTCTCCTTCAACCCGGGCGACGTGCTGATGATGATCGCGGGGCTCGCCTATGCCGGCTACACGCTGGCGCTGCGCTCGCGCCCGGCGATGCCGCAGCTCGCCTTCTTCACGGCGATGGCGGCGATCGCCTTCCTCACCTCGCTGCCGCTGCTCGGCTTCGAGATCGCGACCGGCCGCGTCCTCTGGCCGGGGCCGGAGGGCTGGCTCATCCTCGCCTACGTCTCGCTGTTCCCCTCGCTGATCGCGCAGCTGTGCTTCATGCGCGGCGTCGAGCTGATCGGGCCGGGCCGCGCCGGGCTGTTCGTCAACCTCGTGCCGGTGTTCGGCGCGATGCTGGCGGTGGCGATCCTGTCGGAGCCCTTCCGGCTCTACCACGCGGCGGCGCTCGCCCTGGTGCTCGGCGGCATCGCGCTGGCGGAGCGCGGCAAGGGGGGCTGACGGGGATCCGACGGGGAGCAGGTGGTGCCGGGCTCACGCACGGTCGTGCGGGCGCAGGGCCGCCTCGGGATGCTCCGCGAGGAAGTGCCGCAGCGCCCCCATCAATTGCCGGGCGTGGCCGATATCCTTGCGGCGGATGGCGGCGCGCACGTCGTCGAGGATCATGTCGCGGATGCGCTCGGACCCGTGCGACTCGTGCAGCAGGTAGGCGCCCAGCGTCGCGGCGACCATCTCCGGCACGTGCTCGTGCTCGGCGAGCGCGGCGATCTCCTCCTCGCTGAGGTCCGACAGGCCGATGGCGTCGATCAGGCTGATCATGGGTCGTCTCCTCGATTCATCGTTGGTTTTCGAGGAGAGTACACCCGTCCGCGCCCCGGCGCATTGACGAGACGCAAAGCCGGCGAACGATAGGCCCCGCCCCTCACCCGAGCGGGCGCGCCTCCTCGGGGAGCATGATCGGGATGCCCTCGCGGATCGGGTAGGCGAGCTTGGCCTGGCGGGAGACCAGCTCCTGGGCGGCCTTGTCGTACTCGAGCGGGCCCTTGGTCAGCGGGCAGACCAGGATCTCGAGGAGCTTGGGGTCGATGGCGAGCAGTGCTGCGGCGCTCGCGTCCTCCGGCATCGGAGCGGGGGTCTCGTCGGGGGTCTCGTCGGTCATGGCTGCCTCTCGCATGCGGGCGACGTCATTGCAGGGTCGGCTCGCCGTCGTCATCGCCCGAGCGGGCGATCTCGATCTCCGTGAGCGCGATCAGCGCCTCGGCGCGGCTCTTCAGGTCGGGGGCCTCGAGCAGCGCCTGCTTCTCGCGCACGCCGAAGGGGGTCATCATGCACAAGGCGTTGACCAGGGCCTCGTTGGGCGCCTGCTCGACGCCGCGCCAGTCGACCTCGACCTCCATCGCGTCCACGAACTGGCGCAGCGTGCGCAGCACGCCCTCGCGGTCGACCTCGTCCTCGCCGGCACGGGCGGTGAAGTCCTTCGCGAAGGGGCCGAAGTCCGCCTCCACCTTGCGATAGGGCGTCATCGCGGAGAGCTCGCTCACGACGCGGAAGCGCGCGATGCCGGTGAGCGTGATCAGGTAGCGGCCGTCGCCGGTCTCCGCGAGCTGGGTGATCCGGCCCGCGCAGCCGATGCCGTAGAGCCGCGGCGCGCCGCCCTGCCCGCCCGCCTCGGCGTCGGGTTGGACCATGCCGATGATGCGGTCCGTGCGCATCGCGTCGTCGACCATCGCGAGGTAGCGCTGCTCGAAGATGTTGAGCGGCATCTGCCCGCGCGGCAGCAGCAGGGCGCCGGGCAGCGGGAACACGGGGATCGTGTCCGGGCAGTCCTGCGGCCCCCGATAGGTGGCGTTCATCGCCATGTCCGGTTACCCATGTCCGGTTACCCCGCGCTGTGGTGTCCCGCCGGTCGGCGCCGGTCGGCACCGGCCGCTTCCGCCGCGATCGCGAAAGCCCGCGATCTCGGAGCCTGCGATCTCAGCGGAAGAGGACCGAGGAGAGCTTGCGCCGGCCCGCCACGGTCGCCTCGTCCTTGGGACCCCACGCCTCGAAGAACTCCACGAGCTGCTTTCGGGCCCCGTCCTCGTTCCAACTACGGTCGCGGCGCACGATTTCAACCAGGGCCTCCGCGGCGCGAACACGAGCGTTGCGGGCGTTGAGCGCCAGCGCGAGGTCGAAGCGGGCCTGGTGGTCGTCCGGGTTCTCCGCGACGCGGGCCTCGAGCTCGGCGGCGTCGCCGAGCTCCGCAGCCTGGCGCGCGAGCTCGATCGCCTTGCGGGCGGGGGCCAGCGCCGCGTCCTGCGCCTTCTCCGGCGGGGCGAGCGCGAGCACGCGCTCGGCGCCCTCGATGTCGCCCATGTCGACGTGGAGCTTCGCCATGCCGCCGAGCGCGGCCATGTTGTCGGGCTCGCGCTGCAGCACCGCGGCGAACAGCTCCGCGGCGCCCTGCGCGTCCCCGGACGCCGCGCGGGTCGTGGCCTCCTCCAGCGCCTGCTCGACCGGCGAGGGGCCGGCGGCGCCCGAGAGCTTGTCGATGAAGGCCTTGATCTGGCTCTCGGGCTGGGCGCCCATGAAGCCGTCGACCGGCTGACCCTGGACGAAGGCGATCACGGCGGGGATAGACTGCACGCCGAGCGCCTGGCTGATCTGCTGGAAGTAGGCCGGGTGCTCGTCGATGTTCATCTTGACGAGCTTCACCTTGCCCTTGGCGGCGCGCACCACCTTCTCCAGCACGGGAGTCAGCTGCTTGCAGGGGCCGCACCAGGGCGCCCAGAAATCGACGAGCACGGGCGTGCGCATGGACGCGGCGATCACGTCCTCGCGGAAGCTCGCCGTCGTCGCGTCCTTGATCAGGTCCGCCGGGGCGCTCTCGGGCAGGCCGCCGCCCGGGTTCATCGCGTCTGAGAGCATGTGGCTTCGGCTCCGGTTCGGGTCTGCGGGCGCGCGGCCCGCGGGTCTGGGGCTCAAGATGGGGTGCGATGCTCGGGCCCGCCAGAGGAAATTTCCCTAGGGTGCGCCCGTCTGGACGGGCGCTGCGGCGTCCGGCGGCGCCGGCAGGTCGACGAGCGTCGGGGGATGACCGATCGCGGCTAGGAAGGCGACGAGCGCCGGCGTCGGGATCGCCGTCGTCATCGTGTTGACGAGGGGGTGGACGTTGATCGTGTCCATCTCCGCCAGCGTGCGGTCGAGGAAGAAGCGCACCCGGCCCGCCCGGTCGTTGGCGAGCGCCAGCGGCGTCACCGAGCCGGGCTCGACGCCGAGCGTCTCGCGCAGCAGGTCGGCCGAGCCGAAGGATAGCCGGCTCGCCGCGCCGAGCGGCACGTGCAGGCGCTTGAGGTCGACCGCCGCGTGCGCTTCCGCGGTGACGAGGAAGAGGCTGCCCTTCTTGTCCTTGAGGAAGAGGTTCTTGGTGTGCCCGCCGGGCAGGTCGCGCTCGATCGCCTGCGACTGCGAAACCGTGAACACCGCCTCGTGCTCCACGGTGCGGTGGGGCGTGCCGTGGCGGTCGAGGAGCGCGAAGAGCGCCGGCGGGTCGAGCGGCGTCGGCGACGCGGGATCTGCGGGGGAGGGCTCGGCGGTATCGTCCATGGCGCCGGTTCTACGCGATCCGGGGGGACGGGCTCAAGGGTCCCAGCCGGGTCCCGGCCCGCTTGCGTGTGGACCCGTGCGCGCCGCCGGACGCCCTCCCGCACGGCCCGCATTTTTCCGCTTGCATTCCGTTTTCGGGTGGTTCATATCACCGGCCTCGACGGCGGGCGACGCCCCGCTGTCCGGAGCGAGCGGGTGTAGCTCAGGGGTAGAGCACAACCTTGCCAAGGTTGGGGTCGAGGGTTCGAATCCCTTCGCCCGCTCCAGTTCTCCTTCTTCTCGAAGCGATCGCCGCACGAGCGCGAGCAGCGCAGACGCATTCCGCGGCTTTCGTGCGTCCACCTCACGCCAGCCAGCCGAGATACCCGTCCACCCCGCCGTTGCGGGCACGCGCGCGGTCACCCGGGCGCTCGGCGTGCGCGGCGCCCGCGCGCAGCACGGCGGCGAGCGTGTCGGCGACGATCCGGTCCTGGCCCGGCAGGAGGTTGCAGGGGTCGAGCTGGAAATAGCCGAGCTCGATCTCGTGGTCGCGCACGATCAGCGCCGGGTCCTGCTCGGCCAGCGCGCGGGCGAAGGCCGCGGCCGAGGTGCCGGCCCGCGCCGGGTCGACCTCGACCTGCAGGCGCGAGAGCGGGTTGCCCGTCGGGTCGGGGACGATGCGCGACGTGATGCCGGGAAGGCCGGCGATCGCGGAGGCCCACAGCGCCAGCGTCGCCTCCTCGGCGGCGCGCACGGCGGCGTGGTCGCGCACCATCCACGCCTCCATCGCCGCGATCGCGCCGGCGATGCTCTCCTTGCCGATCTTCATGCCTCGCCCGATGCCGACGTTCTGGAGATAGGCGGCGCGCACGAGGTCGCGCCGCCCGGCGACGATGCCGCCGGTGGGGCCGCCCAGGAACTTGTGGGCCGAGTAGACCACGAGATCGGCGCCGGCCTCCAGGAAGCCGGTGAGGTCGTATTCCGACGCGGCGTCGACGATCACCGGCACGCCCCGCTCGCGGGCGATCGCGACGAAGGTCGTGAACGGGATCTGGCCGTAGTGGACGACGTGGTGCGAGACGACGTAGAGCGCCGCCGCCGTCGCCTCGCCGAGCGCGCCGCGCAGCTGGTGGTCCATGGCCAGCGTGGACTGCCCGACGGGGCGGGTGCGCGCGCCCGCGAGCGCGATCGCGGTCTCCACCGGCGCGCCGTAGCCGCACAGGTGGCCGAGCTGCACGGCGACCTCGCGGCGCGGGCCGGCATCGGCGGGAAGGGCCTCGGCCCGCGCGGGGTCGAGCCCGGTGATGCAGCCGGCGATCGCGAGCGAGATGCCGGCGCTGGCGGACGCCGTGAGGAAGCCGGCCTCGGCGCCGGTGAGCCGGGCGATCGTCGCGCTCGCGCGTGCCTGGAGCTCGTGCATGCGCACGAAGCGGCCCATGGCCGCCGCGGTCGCCTCGCGCACCGCGGGCGACGCCACCGAGGCGCCGAGCCCCGTCATCGTGCCCGAGACGTTGACGATGCGCCGGAACCCGTGCCGGTCGTGCCAGGACCAGAGGTCGTCCCGTGCGGACGCTTCGTGCTGTGCCATGACGTCATCCATGACGCGATCCTTGTATCGAGAGACGGTTTTCCATAGTAAGGGAATATAGCCCGATCATCCCCGGGGGACGTCCCGGCCCCGGAGAGCCCAGAGCGACAGCAAGACCCGCAGCATGACCGACGAACCGCGCAAGCGCACGAGCGGCATCGACCGCTCCCTGCAGATCCTCGACGCGCTGACCGAGCGCAAGCGGGCGATGACGGCCTACGAGCTGGCCAAGGCGGCCGGCGCGCCGGTCTCGACGATCTACCGGCTGATCGACGAGCTGGTCGAGCGCGAGATGCTCTCGCGCACGGAGACCGGCGCGATCTGGCTCGGGCCGCGGCTGATGCGCTACGGGCTCGTCTACCGCGCACACATGGATCTCTACGCCGAGGCGCGGCGCGAGATGACCCGGCTCTCGCAGCGCACCGGCGAGACCGTGCAGGTCTGCGGCCGCGACGGCGACATGATGGTGGTGCTCGCGATGGCGGACGGCGGCGGGCACTTCCGCGTGACGTCCGACGTCGGCACCCGCGTGCCGCTGAACTGGACGGCGTCCGGGCGCCTGCTGCTCGGGCACCTGCCGGAGGACGAGCGGCTCGCCGCGTTCGCCGCCGCCGCGCGACCCTCCGAGACCGGCATGGCCGAGACCGACCCGGCGCGGCTCTCCGGGCAGTCGCGGCGGGATTTCGAGGACAATCTCGCCATCCAGATCAGCAATTCCGAGTACTCGGTCGCCTGCATCGCCGCGCCGATCCGCGACGTCTCGGGGGCCTGCGTGCTGACGATGTCGCTCGTGCTCTCCGAGCAGCGCGCGCGCGACCGCCGCGACGTGCTCGTCGCGGAGGTCCGCGCGGCCGCCCGCGCCGTCGAGCGCGCCATGGGGCGCAAGGCGGCCTGAAGCCGTCATCGGGCCTGCGGCGCCAGCTCGAGCACGGCGTCGATCTCCACCGTGATCTGGTTCGGCAGCGAGCCGACACCGTAGGACGTGCGCGCGTGCGTGCCGTGCCGGCCGAAGACCTCGGCGATCAGGGTGGAGGCCGCGTCGATCACGGTGGGGTGGTCGGCGAAGTCCGGCGTGGCGTTGACGAGGCCGGTGAGCTTCACCACCCCGGAGATCCGGTCGAGGCTGCCGAGCTGCGTGCGCACCGCAGCCAGGATGTTGAGCGCGACGAGGCGCGCGTCGGCGCAGGCCGCCTGGAGCGTGACGTCGGCGCCGACCTTGCCGGTGCGCAGCCTCCCGCTCGCCTCGACGGGACCCTGGCCCGAGACCCAGGCGAGCCCGCCCGAGACGCGCACGTTGCAGAACGCCCCTATCGGCGCCGGCGGCCGTTCCGGCAGGCGCAGGCCGAGCCGCTCGAGCCGCTGCTCGGGCGTGCTCGTCTCGGGCGTCGTCGTGCTGGCGTCATACGAGATCATGCGCGGCCTCGATCTTCTTGCAGTAGGCGATGTGGTCGGGGCCGGCGCGGACGGCGGCCGGCGGGTCCTGCGCGCAGACGTCCGCGGCGATCGGGCAGCGGGTGCGGAAGACGCAGCCGGACGGGGGCGACAGCGGGCTCGGGATGTCGCCGCGCAGGATCGTGCGCACACCCCCCGCGCCCGGCTCGGGCACGGGAATGGCGGAGACGAGCGCGCGCGTGTAGGGGTGCGCCGGCGCGGCGTAGAGATCCGCCGAGGGGCCGGCCTCGACGACGCGGCCGAGATACATCACCACGGTCTGGTCGCACAGGTATTCCACGACCGAGAGGTCGTGGGCGATGAACAGCATGGTGAGGTCGCGCCGCGCGCGCAGGTCGAGGAGCAGGTTGAGCACCTGCGCCTGGATCGAGACGTCGAGCGCCGAGACGCTCTCGTCGGCGACGATGAAGTCCGGCTCGAGCGCCAGCGCCCGGGCGATGCCGATGCGCTGGCGCTGGCCGCCGGAGAACTCGTGCGGGAAGCGGCTCATGTGGTCGGGCGAGAGCCCCACCTCCTCGAGCAGCGCCGCCACCCGGTCGCGCCGCTCGCGGGCGGTGCCGATGCCGTGCGCGACGAGGCCCTCGGCGACGATCGCCCCGACGCTCAGGCGCGGGTTGAGCGAGGACACCGGGTCCTGGAAGATGATCTGCATGCGCCGGCGCATGCGGCGCATGCCGGCCGCGTCGAGCGCGTTCAGGTCCGTGCCGTCGAAGATCGTGCGGCCGGAGGTGGGCTCGACGAGGCGCAGCAGCGTGCGCCCGAGCGTGGTCTTGCCCGATCCGCTCTCGCCCACGAGCCCGGTGATCGAGCCGCGCGGGATGTCGAAGCTGACGCGATCGACCGCGCGCACGGTCCCGCGCGGCGTGACGAAGGTCTTGGTGAGGTCGCGGACCTGGAGGAGCGGCTCAGCCATGGGCGCCCACCGTCCCGCGCGCGTGCGCGCCCGCCTCTGTCCCCGCCCCTGTCCCCACCCTGTGGCAGGCGACGCGGTGGTCGCCCTCGAGCGGCGCGAGGGCCACCGGCTCCCGGCAGGCCTCGATCGCGATCGGGCAGCGCGGGGCGAAGGCGCAGCCCGGCGGCATGGCGGCGAGCGAGGGCACGCTGCCGGGGATCGGCACGAGCCGCTCGCCGCGCGGGCGGCCCGGCCTCGGGATCGTGGCGAGGAGCCCGCGCGTGTAGGGGTGGCTCGGGCGCGCGAACAGCGTCGCCACCGGCGCGGCCTCCACGACGGCGCCCGCGTACATCACCGCCACGTCGTCCGCCATCTCGGCGACGACGCCCATGTCGTGGGTGATGAACAGGATCGCCATGCCGAGCTCGCGCTGGAGCCGGCGCATCAGGTCGAGGATCTGCGCCTGGATCGTCACGTCGAGCGCGGTCGTCGGCTCGTCGGCGATCAGCAGCGCGGGATCGCAGACGAGCGCGAGCGCGATCATCACCCGCTGGCGCATGCCGCCGGAGAGCTCGTGCGGATAGGCGTTCATGCGCGCGGCGGCGGCGGGGATCTCGACGAGCTCGAGCATCTCGATCACCCGGCGGCGCCGGGCGCGGGCGTCGAGATCGGTGTGCAGGAGCAGCATCTCGCCGATCTGGTCCCCCACGGTGAAGAGGGGGTTGAGCGAGGACATCGGCTCCTGGAAGATCATCGCGATCTCGCGCCCGCGGATCGCCCGGAAGTCCCGCTCGCCGAGCCGGGCGAGGTCGACCCGCCTCCCGTCGCGGCGCCGGTAGAGGATGCGGCCGGCCTCGACCTCGGCGTTGCTCGCCAGGAGCCCCATCACCGAGAGCGACGTCACGGACTTGCCCGAGCCCGATTCGCCCACGAGCGCGAGGGTGCGGCCCGCGCCGAGCCCCACGCTCACGTCGCGCAGCGCGGTGACCGCGCCGCGCCGGGCGCGGAACGCCACCCGCAGGCCCTCGATCTCGAGGATCGTCCCGCTCATGACGGCGCCGCCGCGTGTCGGCGCGCCGCCGGCGCGAGCGAGGCGCCGATCACGGTCGAGGAGGGGGTGAGCACACGCTCGAGCGCGAGGGTGGCGCCCATGCTGTCCACCGCGACCTCGCCGCTCTCCTCGAGCCCGAAGACGGTGAAGTCGGCGCGCGCGCCCGGCGCCGCCGCGTCGGCCTGCGCGATCTTCAGGATGCCCCGCGGGCGGGTGGTGATCGCGGCGATGCACGCCTCGAAGCCCATGCCGACCGCGAGCAGCTTCGAGGCGGTGAGCGCGAGGTCGTGCACGGGCCCGGCGATGTTGCGCAGGTGCAGGTCGGTCGAGATCGTGTCGGGCAGGAAGCCGCGCTCGATCGCGCGACGCGCGGTGGCGAAGTCGAAGGAGGCGACGCCGTGGCCGACGTCCATGACGACGCCCTCGCCGGCGAGCCGCACCGCCTGGTCGAACAACGCCTGCGTGTCGGAGATCGAGCCCGCCTTCTTGCCGTTGAAGCAATGGGTGACGATGTCGCCGGGCGAGAGGATGTCGAAGACCTCGTCGATGAGGGGAGGCGGCTCGCCGACGTGGACCATCAGCGGCAGCCCGGCGATCTCGGCGACGCGCTTGGCGATCTTGGCCGGCGTGATGCCCCAGGCGCCGACGATGACGCCCGACGCCCGCACCTTGATGCCGCAGATCACGTCGCGGTTGGCCTCGACGACCGCGAGCGTGCGGTCGACGTCGATCGAGCGCATGTCGATGAGCTCGGGCACGCGGTTGCAGGCCACGAGCCCGATCGAGCCGATGTTCAGGAAGGCGCGCACGGTCTCGGCGGCGGGGTCGATCACGTACTCGCGCAGGCCGTGGAAGCTCGCCTCGCCCGCCGATCCGGCGTCCGCCATCGCGGTGACGCCCGTCGCCCGCCCGGCCTCGGCGGCGCGCACCGAGATGTCCGTGCCGCCGTGCCAGACGTGGACGTGCAGGTCGCACCAGCCCGGCGAGAGGAAGCGCCCGCCGCAATCGACGACGCGCGCGCCCGCCGGCGGCTCGGCGACCACGCGCCCGTCGTCGCCGACGTGGATCGTGGCGGGCGCGCTCCCGAGTGCGACGGGGGTGAAGTTGGTCAGCGTCAGAGCCACGTCAGAGGTCCTTTGCGAGGCGTGGGTCCATGGCGTCGCGCAGCCCGTCGCCGATGATCTGCAGCGACAGGACCGAGACCGAGATCGCGATGCCGGGAAACAGGATGAGGAACGCGGCCTGGTCTATGTACTGGCGCCCCTCGGCGATCATCGTCCCCCAGGTCGGCGTCGAGGGGTCGACGCCGACGCCGAGGAAGGACAGCCCCGCCTCCGCCAGCATGGCGTAGGCGAAGATGAAGGTGCTCTGCACCACGATCGGCGAGACGATGTTGCGCAGGACGTGCGTGGTCATGATCGTGCGCGTGGAGGAGCCCAGCGCGCGGGCGGCCTCGACGTAGGGCAGCTCGCGCACGACGAGGGTCGAGGCGCGCACGATGCGCGCGATCCGCGGCGCGTAGACGATCGACAGCGCGACGACCACGTTGACGATCGAGCCGCCCAGGATCGAGACGAGCGCGATGGCGAGCAGGATGTCGGGGAAGGCCATCATCGCGTCGATCAGGCGCGAGAGGGCGCCGTCGAGCCGCCTATAGAAGCCGGCGAGCAGGCCGATCGCGATGCCGATCGCGGAGGAGACCAGCGCCACGCCGAGCCCGATCGTCAGCGACACGCGCCCGGCATGGAGCAGGCGCGAGAGCACGTCGCGCCCGAAGGCGTCGGCGCCGAGCCGGTAGGCCTCGCCCGGCGGCGTGAGCCGGGCGCGCACCGACATCCGCGCCGGATCGGCGGGGGCGACCACGTCGGCGAGGACGCAGGCGACGAGGACCACGACGAACACGACGAGCGCGACGGCGACGGAGCGCCGGGCGAACAGGAGCTCGAGGAAGCGCGGCTCGCGCGCGCGGGCGCCGGCGGCCATGGCGTCAGTACCTCACGCGCTTGTCGACCACGAGATACAGGAGGTCGGTCAGGAGATTGATGAGGACGTAGAGGCTCGCCACCACGATCAGCGTGCCCTGGATCACGGGATAGTCCCGCCGCAGCACGGCCGAGACGACGAGGTTGCCGAGCCCGGGGATGTTGAACACCCGCTCGGTCACGACGGCGCCCGAGACCAGCAGCGCGAAGGTGAGGCCGACGATGGTGATGATCGGGATCGCCGCGTTCTTGAGCGCGTGGCGCAGCACGACGCGGCGCTCCCGCATGCCCTTCGAGCGGGCGGTGCGGATGTAGTCCTCGCCCAGGATGTCGAGCATCGAGGCGCGGGTGAAGCGCAGGATCAGCGCCGAGTTGACGATCCCGAGCACGATCGAGGGCAGGATCAGGTGGCGCATGCGCTCGAGGAAGTCGGCGTCCGGCCCGCCGTAGCCGGCGGCCGGGAACCAGCCGAGCTCGGTGGCGAGCCAGCGCTGGAGCATCAGCCCCGTCCAGAAGCTCGGCACCGAGGCGGCGAGCATCGCCGTGGAGATCGCGCCCTGGTCGAGCCAGGAGCCGCGGCGGTAGGCGGCGAGGATACCGATCGGGGTGGCGATGACGAGGGCGATGGCGAGCGACATCAGGGCGAGGAAGATCGTCGGCTCGGCCCGGCCCGCCAGCACCTCGGTCACGGGGCGGTTGAAGAAGATCGAGGTGCCGAGATCGCCGCGCAGCGCGTTGCCGGCGAAGGTGAGGTACTGCACGAGGATCGGCCGGTCGAGGCCGAGCCGTGCGCGAAGCGCCTCGGCGTCCTGCGGTGTGGCCTCCGGCCCGAGCATGAGCGCCGCCGGGTCGCCCGGCGCGAGCCGCACGATGACGAAGGCGATCGTCAGCACCAGGAGGATGACGACGACCATGCCGACGAGCCGCCGGGCGAGATAGGAGGTCATTTTCGAGCCGCTCGGGTGGGTGGGGCGGCGACGGCCGGCGCGAGGGCCGGCCGTCGCGCGAGACGTTCAGTCGAGCGTCACGTTCCAGAAGAACGGCCACGGCGTGGCGGTGACGCCCTCGAGCCCGGCGGCGTGCCCCATCAGGGCGTTGAAGCCGCCGATCTTGATGAAGCCGACGTCCTCGTAGAGCTTCTCCTGGAGCTGGCCGAAGAGCTCGCGACGGGTCTCCTCGTCGGTCTCGGTGGTGAAGCGCGCGAGGATCGCGTCCTTCTCGGGCTCCGACCAGCCGAGCCGCGAGGTCGGCGCGTAGAGGTCGGTGAGCGCGGGCTCCGGCAGGAAGGGCGAGTGGGTGATGTAGATGTCCCACAGCGCGGGGTCGTTGCGCTGCTGTCCGAGCGTCGCCCAGTCGACCACGTTCATCTCGACGGTGAAGCCCGCCGCCTCGAGCGCCATCTTGGCGACCTCGGCCATCTTGAAGTGGAACTCGTACTGGCGCGAGGTGAGGATGCGCAGCGGCGTGCCGTCGTAGCCCGCCTCGGCGAGGAGGTCCGCCGCCTTGGCCTGGTCGTTCTGGTTGTAGAGCTCGGTACCCGCCTCGCTGCGCCAGGCCCAGCCCTCGGGGTACATCGGGCCGTCCACGACGAAGAAGTTGTCGTCGCCGAAGGCGGCGTAGAGCATGTCGTCCATCGGCAGCGCCGCCTGGAGCGCCTTGCGGATCGTCAGGTCGGTGAGGAGCCCGTCCTTGTGGTTGATGGCGAAGACCGGCCAGCCGAAGGGGCGCAGCAGCATCGGCTCGACGCCCTCGGTCTCGGCGATGCGCGCGTAGGATTCCGCCGGCAGGCCGTCGGCGAAGTGGTACTGGCCCGACAGGAGGCCCTCGACGCGGGTGTTGGCGTCCGGCACGGGCAGGAAGCGGATCTCGTCGGGCGCCTGCGTGCGCGCGCCGGCGCCACCGTCCGACGGCTCGGAGCGCGAGGCGTAGTCCTCGAAGCGGGCGAGCTGGAGGTACTGGTCCGGCACGTGCTCGACGATGCGGTAGGGGCCGGTGCCGACGATGTCGGTCATGGTCTCGGCGATCGTCTCCTGCGGGTAGATCACCGCGGCGGAGTTGGAGAAGGCGAGCAGCGACAGGAGCGGCGCGTAGGCCTCCGTCATGCGGATCTCGACCGTGAGCGGGTCCGTCGCCTCGACCGCCTCGACCTTGTCGGCCACGCCCTTGCCGCGGGAGGCGACGGCGAGCCAGCGCTCGAGCGAGGCGACGACGTCGGCGGAGTCCATCGCCGAGCCGTCGTGGAAGGTCACCCCGTCGCGAAGGCGGATCGTGTAGGTCAGGCCGTCCTCGGAGATCTCCGGCATGTCGGCGGCGAGCAGCGGCGCCACCGCCCAGGAGCCGTCGAACGTGTAGAGCGTCTCGAGGAAGTGCTGCGTGACGATGCTGACCACGTCCTTGGTGGACATCATCGGGTCGAACGTGTCCGCCTCGCCGACGATGGCGACGTTGACCGTGTCGGCGAAGGCGGGGCCGGCGAGCGCGGTCCCCGCCACCAGGGCGGCGAGCAGGCGCGGGGCGGCGAGGCGCAGATGTCCCTTGGATCCGAATCTCATGGCGTTCCTCCCTTATAGTGGAATAGATTTCCTTACAAGGAAGATTGGCCGAGTCCTTCCCTAGTGTCAAGCATTCCGTCGGCGGCGGGCGAGGCCCCACGGCGCGGCGCGGAGCGCCCGACGGCGCTTGTCGCCCCGCGACGTGGTCCCTACGTTGCCCGTGGCTCGGCTCACCACCTCCGCCGAGATGCCGCCGCCTTTCCCGGACCCGGAGACCGCCCGTGCCCTCCTTCACCGATCGCCTGCGTTTCCTCGTCTCGCCGCGCTTCCGCGCCGAGCATCCGCTCGTGCCGGTGGTGCGGCTCGCCGGCGCCATCGGGGTCGGGGTGGGGCTGCGGCAGGGGCTGAGCTTCCAGGGGGTCGCGGCGGCGCTGGAGAAGGCCTTCGGCATGCCGGGCGCGAAGGGAGTGGCGCTCCTCGTCAACTCGCCGGGCGGCTCGCCCACGCAGTCGCACCTGATCCACCGCCGCATCCGGCTGCTCGCGACCGAGAAGAAGCTGCCGGTCTGGGCCTTCTGCGAGGACGCGGCGGCGTCGGGCGGCTACATGATCGCCTGCGCCGCGGACGAGATCTTCGCCGACCCGAACTCGATCGTCGGCTCGATCGGAGTCGTCTCCGGCGGCTTCGGCTTCCACGAGCTGATCGGGCGCTGGGGCATCGAGCGGCGGCTCTACACGACGGGCGAGAACAAGGCGATCCTCGACCCGTTCCGGCCGGAGGACCCGAACGACGTGGCGCGCCTGCGCACGATCCAGGAGCGCATCTTCTCGGGCTTCAAGGATCTCGTGCGCGAGCGCCGCGGCGCGCGGCTCGACGGGACGCAGGAGGCCGAGCTGTTCTCCGGCGCGTTCTGGGCGGGGGAGGACGCGAAGGCGCTCGGGCTCGTGGACGGCATCGGCGAGATCCGCACGACGCTGCGCGAGAAGCTCGGCGACAAGGTGCGCCTGCGCCTCGTCCAGCCGCCGCGCCCGGGCGTGCTCGCGCAGATCCTGCGGCGCGGGCCGCAGCAGGAGGCGCCGCTCGGGGGGATCGAGGGCGCGCTCGGCGGGGCGCTCGGGAGCGCCCTCGTCGATCCCCGCGCGGCGATCGCGGCGCTGGAGGAGCGTGCGCTCTGGGCGAGGCTCGGGCTATGACGGCGGCCGGCGACACCTCGCGCGAGACCGTGAACGGCCACGTCCGGCACTGGTGGAAGGAGGCGGTGTTCTACCAGGTCTGGCCGCGCTCCTTCCAGGACTCGAACGGCGACGGCATCGGCGACATCCCGGGCGTGATCGCGCGCCTCGACCACATCGCCGATCTCGGCGTCGACGCGATCTGGCTCTCGCCGCACTACGACAGCCCGAACGTCGACAACGGCTACGACGTGCGCGACTACCGCGCGGTCGGCGCCGAGTTCGGCACGATGGCGGATTTCGATGCGCTGCTCGCCGCCGTGAAGGCGCGCGGCATGCGGCTCATCGTCGACATGGTGGTCAACCACTCGAGCGACGAGCACGCCTGGTTCGTCGAGAGCCGCGCCTCGAAGGAGAGCGGGAGGCGCGACTGGTACGTCTGGCATCCCGGCCGTGACGGCGGCGCCGCGCCGCCCAACGACTGGCGCTCCTTCTTCGGCGGCTCCGCCTGGGCGCGCGACGACGCGACCGGCGAGTGGTACATGCATCTCTTCCACGAGAAGCAGCCCGACCTGAACTGGGAGAGCGAGCCCGCGCGCGCGGCGATCTTTGATGCGATGCGCTTCTGGCTCGACAAGGGCGTCGACGGCTTCCGACTCGACGTCATCGCCTTCGTCTCCAAGGACCCGGCCTTCCCGGACTACCCGCCTCGGCATCGCGACGCTCCGGAGTACTACCACGCCGACGGCCCGCGCCTGTTCGAGCACCTGTGCGACATGCGCCGGGAGGTCTATCGCGGTGCCGACAAGGTGGCGCTCGGCGAGGCGTTCGGCGTGCCGCTGCCACGCGCGGCACGGCTCGTCGCCGAAGGGTCGGGGCCGCTCGACATGCTCATCCACTTCGACGCGGTGCGCATCGACCGCGCCGGCATGTGGCGCTGGAAGCCCGTGCCGCTGCCCGTGTTCAAGCGCGTCTTCACGGACATGGAGCGGCTCCTCGGCCGCACCGCCTGGCGGGCGGTGTCGCTGTCGAACCACGACAACCCGCGCCTCGTCTCGCATTTCGGCGACGACGGGCCGCGCTGGCGGGTGCGCTCCGCCTGCCTCCTGGCGACGCTGACGCTGACGCTGAAGGGCACGCCCATCGTCTACCAGGGCGACGAGATCGGCATGACGAACTACCCCTTCGCGACGATCGAGGACTACGACGACGTCGAGGGCAAGGGCGCCTGGTCGGACTGGGTCGAGACCGGGAAGGTCGGCGCGCAGGAGTTCCTGGAGAACCTCTGGCGCACCTCGCGCGACCACGCGCGCACGGCGATGCAATGGGACGACGGCCCCAACGCCGGCTTCACCACGGGCACGCCGTGGTTCCACGTCCATCCCGACCACGGCACGGTCAACGCCGCCGCCGCGCGGGCGGACGACGCGTCCGTCTACCACGCCTACCGGCGGCTGATCGCGCTGCGCAAGGCGCGGCCCGAGCTCGTCTACGGCGACTTCCGCGACCACCTGCCGGACGACCCGCGCCTGTTCGTCTACGAGCGGCGGATCGGCGCCGACGCCTGCCTCGTGGCGCTGAACATGTCGGGCGAGGCGGCGTCCTTCGCGACGCCGGAGGGGTTCGCCGGCGCCGCGCTCGTTCTCGTGGACGGCGTCTCGCCGCAGAAGACCGAGCCGCTCGCCGGGAGCGTGGATCTCGAGCCCTGGGACTCGCGGATCTGGCGCCTCCCGGGATCGTGAGGGGCGCGCGCATTCGTCCCGCTTTGCGCGGGACCGATGCCGGCCTAAGCTCCTTGCCGCGGGGGTGACGCGCGCCCGAGCGGCGCGCGCGGGAACGAGGTGCGCATGAGCGACGAGCGCGAGCCGGTCCGGCTCAGCAAGAGGCCCGTCTCGGAGCACGCGGCCGAAGCGCCTCCCCGGCGCGCGCGCGGGTCCGGCGAGGCGCGGCCCAGCGGGGTCCTCGCCGGCCTCCTCTCCCGCGCCAGCGCCGACCGCGATCCCGCCGATCCCCGCGCGCGGCTCGACCGTCTCGTGCGCCGCGCCAGCCTCGCGCTCCTGTGGGAGCGGGCCTGGCCGGCGCTGTGGGCGCCGCTCGCGGTCGCCATCGCCTTCCTCTCCGTGTCCTGGCTCGGCCTGTGGGTCGGCGTGCCGCCGACCTGGCGGATGGCCGGCGCCGGCCTGTTCGCGCTGGCCTTCCTGGTCTCGCTCGTGCCGCTGGCACGGCTCCTCCTGCCCGGCGGGCGGATCGGGCGCGCCGCGGCGCTGGCGCGCCTCGATCGCGAATCGGGCCTTCCCCACCGTCCCGCCTCGACCTTCGAGGACCAGATCGCCGTCGGCGCCGGCGACGCGGGCTCGCGGGCGCTGTGGACGCTGCACCGCGCCCGCGCCGAGCGCGCGCTCGGCGCGCTCAAGGCCGGCGCGCCGCGGCCGGGGATGGCGCGGCGCGACCGCTACGCCCTGCGCGGGGCGGGCGTGCTCGTGCTGGCCGCGAGCGCCTTCGTCGCGGGCCCCGAGATCGGCGCGCGGGTCGGCGCGGCCTTCGACTGGCGCGCGCCCGTGCCCGCGGCGCCGGACTACCGGATCGACGGCTGGATCGACCCGCCGCTCTATACGCGCCGTCCGCCGCTGATGATCGACCTCGCCTCAGGTGGCGCCCATATGCGCGTGCCGGTGGGCTCGCGGGTCGTGGTGCGTGTCGCCGGGCGCGCGGACGCGCAGATCGAGGCGGTGGGCGGACTCGCCTCGATCGAGGACGACACGCCGGCCCGCACGCCCGTGGCCGCCCGCGAGGCGGCCGCCGGCGCCGCGATCGCCGCACCCGCGATCGTCGAGAGCCGCTTCCGGCTCGACGGGGACGGCGAGCTGTCGGTGCGCACGGGCCTCGTGCCCGACGGAATCCTCTCGCTCGAGGCGATCCCCGACACGCCTCCGACGATCCGCCTCGCCGGACCGCCGGAGCCGGGGCAGCGGGGCGTGATGACGCTGCGCTACGAAGGCGCCGACGACTACGGCATCGCCCGCGTCGTCGGCGACGTGCGGCGCGGCGACGGCGTCTCTGGCGGGCGCACGCTGGTGCCGCCGCCGACCCTCGACCTCCCCGTGCCCGCGACGGACGCGGACGACCCGGTGGCCGAGGAGATCGACCTCTCGGAGCACTACTGGGCCGGCGCGCGCATCGACCTCGCCCTCGTCGCCACCGACGACGCCGGCCAGGAGGGGCGCAGCGAGACGCTGTCCGTGACCCTGCCGCAGCGCCCGTTCTTCGACCCGCTGGCGCGGGCCCTCGTCGAGCAGCGCCGCAACCTCGTCTTCGCCCCGGACGATCGCCGCCGGGTCCGGGTCGCGCTCGACGCGCTCCTGATCGAGCCCGCGCGCTTCACGCCGGAATGGGGCGTCTTCCTCGGCCTGCGCGCGGCGGCGAGCCGCCTGCGGGAGGCCGAGGACGACGCCGACCTCGTCGCCCTCGCGGACTGGCTGTGGGAGATGGCGGTCCAGATCGAGGACGGCGACCTGAGCCAGGCCCAGCGCGACGCGCTCGCCGCCGCCGAGCGGCTCGAGGAGGCGATGGAGCGCGGCGCGCCGCAGGACGAGATCGACCAGCTGATGGCGGAGCTGCGCGAGGCGATGGATCGCATGCTGCGCGAGCTCGCCGAGCAGATGATGCGCGAGGAGCAGAACCGCGAGCAGGCGGACCTGCCGCCCGACGCCGACACGCAGACGCTCTCGCGCCAGGACCTCGACCGGATGATGGAGGCGCTCGAGGAAGCCATGCGCGAGGGCGACATGGCGCGCGCGGAGCAGCTGATGAACCAGCTGCGGGACATCATGCGCAACCTCCAGACCGCCCGCCCCGACAGCCGCATGTCGGACCCGATGGCGCGCGAGATGGACCGCCAGATGAACGAGCTCGACGAGCTCATGCGCGGCCAGAGCGAGCTGCGGGACGAGACGTTCCAGGAGGGCCAGGAGGGTCAGCAAGGGCAGCAGGGCCAGCAGGGTCAGCAAGGCCAGCAGGGGCAGCAAGGGCAGCAGGGGCAGCAGGGCGGCTCGCTGTCCGAGCGCCAGCAGGCGCTGCGCGAGCGGCTGCAGGATCTCCAGCGGTCGATGCGCGAGCTCGGCATGGAGGGCGAGCAGGGTCTCTCGGACGCGGAGCAGGCGATGCGCGACGCCGAGGGCGCGCTCGGCGAGGGCGACCAGGGCCAGGCGGTCGAGGACCAGGGCCGGGCGCTCGAGGGGCTCCAGCGCGGCATGCAGGGCATGGCCCAGCAGATGCAGGAGATGATGGGCGAGGGCCAGGGCGAGCAGGCCGGCCAGCCGGGCCGCCCCGGCCAGCGCGGCCGCGCCGACGCCAGGGCGGACGACCCGCTCGGCCGCCCCACCCGCGGTCGCGACTTCTCCGACGGCGACGTGCGCGTCCCCGAGGCCGGCGAGAGCGCCGCCCAGCGTGCCCGGCGCATCATGGAGGAGCTGCGCGACAAGCTCGGCGACCCGACCCGCCCGCGCGAGGAGCTCGACTATTTCGAGCGGCTGCTGCGCTCGAATTGATGTCGGGGCTCGGCGGTGCCGTCGCGGGCTACGCGCACCGCTCCGCCAGCTCCGCGCAGCGGGCGGCGAACCGCGCCTGCGCCTCGCTCGCCGGCCAGGGCTCGAGCCATCCGGCGACGTCCTTCGGCGCGCCCTCGGGCGTGCCGAAGAAGGCGCGGGCCTCCGCGTCGGAGAAGCCGGCGAGCCGCGTCGCCTCGAGGTAGGCGGCGGTGCGGTCGGCGCGCTTGGTGAGCTTGACGAGCGCCTGCGACGGGATCGCCCTCAGGCCGAAGCGCAGGCGGATCGCCGCCAGGAGCCTGGCCTCGACCTCCTTGTAGACGTCGCCGATCACCGCCTTGAAGGGCGAGATCATGTCGCCGATGACGTATTCCGGCGCGTCGTGCAGGAGCACGCCGAGGCGCTCGTCGTCGCGCGCGTCCGGCGCGAGGCGCCGCGCCACGTCCTCGACGAGGAGCGAGTGCTGCGCCACCGAGAAGATGCGGCCGCCGCGGGTCTGCCCGTTCCACCGCGCCACGCGGGCGAGGCCGTGGGCGATGTCGTCGAGCTCGATGTCCAGCGGCGAGGGGTCGAGCAGGTCGAGGCGCCGGCCCGACAGCATGCGCTGCCAGGCGCGCGGGGCGGCCTCCTTGCGTGCCATCGTCTCGGCGCCTCAGCGCGCCTGCGCGAGCGCCGCGCAGGCCGCGTGGCGGCAGCAGCCGACGAGGTGGTCGTTGGTCATGCCGGTCGCCTGCATGAAGGCGTAGACGATGGTGGGGCCGCAGAAGCCGAAGCCTTCGGCCTTGAGCGCCTTCGACATCCGCTCCGCCGCGGGCGTCTGCGTGGGGGCTCCCGAGCGCGTGCGCAGGTTGGGCTGCACGGGGCGCCCGTCGACGAAGTCCCACAGGAAGGTGGAGAAGGAGCCGCGCTCCTGGATCGCGAGCCAGGCCCGGGCGCCGCGGATCGTCGCCTCGATCTTGGCGCGGTTGCGCACGATGCCGGTGTCCGCCATCAAGGCGGCGACCTTGGCTTCGTCCCATCGCGCGATCGCCGCGGGCGCGAAGCCGTCGAAGGCCTCGCGGAAGCGCGGGCGCTTCCTCAGGATGGTGATCCACGACAGGCCCGCCTGGAAGCCGTCGAGGATCAGCTTCTCGAACAGCGCCCGGTCGTCGTATTCCGGCACGCCCCATTCGCCGTCGTGGTAGGCGACGTAGAGCGGGTCGGTGCCCGGCCACCAGCAGCGGTCGTGCCCGTCCGCGTGCCGGACGAGCGAGCCGTCGGCGTTCACGAGCGCGGCCCGAAGGGCGACACGTCGAAGGAGTAGGACAGGCCGATGCCGGCCCCGAACTGGTCGCGCGAGCCGCGGAAGCGCACCAGCGGCGCGTCCGCGACGTCGCCCATCAGGCGATCGTAGCGGGCGTAGCCCATCGCCGTCCAGGACTGGGTGAGCGCCACCTGGGCCGAGCCGAGGAGCCCGATCGAGCGAAGGCCCGCGTCGGGGTCGTAGACCGGCAGGCCGGAGCGGGCGGACTGGACCGGCGTCACGCCGAAATAGGTGTCCATGTAGTCGTCGCTCGCGAGCCGCACGCGCGGGCCGACCGAGAGTGTCCAGGCGGGCTCAGGGCGCGCCACCCAGTCGACGCCGAGATCGGCGAGCACGCCGTCGTGGCCGTTGAAGCCGCGGCGCACGTCGACCGACAGGCGCAGCACGTCCGAGGCCCAGATCTCGGCGAAGACGCCGATCTCGCCCGCCCACTCGACGTCGCCGAGCCCGCGCAGGTCGTTCGACTGGTCCTCGTCGCGCGCGCCGCGGAAGCCGCCGGAGACGCCGATGCGCAGGCGGTCGTGCTGGAGGAGGCCGAGCCGCAGCCCGTCGTCTGGGGCCTTCCAGGTGGAGCGCGTGCCGGCGCGGCGCACGGAGAAGATCGGCAACGGCCGAAATCGCATCTCGTCCGAGCCCTCGAACACCGGCACGGCGGCCCCGCGCGCGCCGATCGTCACCGTCCAGTCCCCGCGCAGGAACTCCAGCGCGGAGGCGGGCGTGGCGGCGAGGCCGACGACGGCCGCCGAGAGGGCGGTCGCGGCGAGGAGCGCGAGCGGGCGTGCGGGCATGGGTGCGGGTCTCCGGAAACGCGACGCGGGGAGAGATCAAGAGGATTGGCGTAGATCCGTCAAGGATTCGTTAAGTGGCCGGCTCGCCACCGGCCGCCACGACTCCCGGCGTCTCGAAGGAGACGAAGCCCGGCCGCTCCAGCGTGAGCCCATGCCCGCCCGCGGTCAGCGGCGTGCCGGCGGCGACGGCGTCGGCGGCGCGGTCGAGGCGCACCATCACGAGCCCGCGACCAGCGGCCGTGCTTCCCGTCGTGCCGATCGTGCGCTCCCCGGCGAGAATCTCCGTTCCCGACGCGGGGGCGACGCCGTCCGCATAGCGCGCCGGCAGGATGCGGGTGCGCGCCGTGCCGCGGTGCTGCATGCGCGACACGACCTCCTGGCCGACGTAGCAGCCCTTGGCGAAGTCGACGCCGGCGAGCTGGTCCATCAGCGCCTCGTGCGGGAAGGTCTCGCCGAAGGCGAAGTCGCGCCCGCCCTCCGGCACGCCGAGCGCGATGCGCCGGGCGTGGAAGGCGTCCTCGGTCGCATCCTCCAGCGCCGCCGCGTCCGCGGCGGGGACGATCGCGCGCCAGCCGAGCGCGGGCAGGCGCGGGTCGGGGCCGGCGGCGACGCCCTCGCCCGCAGGCGGCGGCGTGTCCCAGCCGGCGAGCACCGCGCGCTCCGCCGAGCGGTCGGCGATCGCGACCTTGGCGCGCAGCTTGTAGAAGCCGAGCCGCTTGGCCAGATCCGCCGCCTGCGCTGCCGGCGCGTCGAGGAGCAGCGTCGGCCCCTCTGCGCCGGCGACGCGGTGGATGACGAAGTCGAACAGGATCTTGCCCTGGGGCGTCAGCAGCGCCCCGAAGAGCGGCGGCCCGTCCGCCCGCTCGTCGATGTCGCAGGTCACGAGCCCGTCGAGGAAGGGCGCGGCCTGCGGCCCCGAGACCTCGATGACGGCGCGGTCGGCGAGATGGACGACGGGCATGGGCGGGGCTCCAGGGCGTGCTGCGGCGACGCTTCGGCACCTCGATCTAGGCGGTCGCGGCCGCGGTCTCAAGACGGGCGAGCCCCGATGGTGCCGCCCGCGACCGCCTCACCCGCGATCGCCTCAGCTGCGATCGCCTCACCCGCGACCGCCTCACCCGCGACCGCCTCACCCGCGATCGCCTCACCCGCGATCGCCCATGCCGCGCAGCCACTCGACGATGGCAGAGAAGTCGCGCCCGCCGTTCCCCTGGCCGGCGAACAGCGCGTAGAGCTGTGCCGCCTCGGCGCCGAGCGGCGTCGCGGCGCCGGCCGCGTTCGCGGCGGCCTGGGCGAGGCGCAGGTCCTTGAGCATCAGGTCTGCGGCGAAACCCGGCGCATAGCCCTTGTTCGCCGGCGAGGTCGGGACCGGCCCCGGTACCGGGCAGTAGGTCGTCAGCGACCAGCATTGCCCCGAGGAGGTCGAGGCGACGTCGAACAGCGCCTGGTGCGAGAGCCCGAGCTTCTCGCCGAGCGCGAAGGCCTCGGCGACGCCGATCATCGAGATGCCGAGGATCATGTTGTTGCAGATCTTCGCCGCCTGGCCCGCGCCCGGCCCGCCGCAATGGACGACCTTCTTCCCCATCGCCTCCAGCACCGGCTTCGCCCGCGCGAACGCGTCGTCCGAGCCGCCGGCCATGAAGGTGAGCGTCCCCGCGCTCGCCCCGCCGACGCCGCCCGAGACCGGCGCGTCGAGCGAGAGGCAGCCCTGCGCCTGCGCCAGCGCGTGCGCGGCGCGCGCGCTGTCGACGTCGATCGTCGAGCAGTCGACGAGGAGCGCTCCTTCCGCGCAGGCCGGGAGGATCGCCTCCCAGACCACCTTCACGTGACGCCCCGCGGGCAGCATCGTCACCACGACCTCGGCCTGCGCCACCGCCTCCTCGGCGCTCGCCGCGACCGCGGCGCCGGCGGCACGCGCCGCCTCCTGCGCCGCCGGCGAAAGATCGAACCCGACGACGGCGTGCCCGGCCCTCACGAGGTTTCCGGCCATCGGCGCGCCCATGTTGCCGAGCCCGATGAAGGCGATCGTGGTCATGACGTCTCTCCCCGTCCGTTTCTCGTCTCGATGGCGAGCGCGCCGATCAGCGCGAAGCCCGCCACCCACAGCATCCACGAGCCGAAGACCTTGTCGAGGGCCGGATCGAGGGCGGGGAAGAAGACCGCGAAGTGCGACGTCACCGCCGCCATGACGAGCAGGAGAGGCGTGAGGATCAAGGCCGCCGCGCGCACGGCCCGCGTGCGCGGACGCCCGGAGATCCATGGGGTCGCGAGGCCGATCCCGAGCCCGAGCACGCCGCCGGCGACGAAGTTCGCCTGGAAGGCCTCGGTCCCGTCGAGGAAGAACAGCGGGCCGGCGTAGGCGAAGAGGGCGAAGAGGGCGACGGTGAGGAGGAGGCCGAGAAGGAGGGGGCGCATGGGGGCGATACAAATCAAAGGCTGCTCTTCTTTGGAATCCGAAGGCTACGTCGCATAAGTTCTATGGATTCGCGTTCGTCCATTCGAAAAATCGGCATCACGACACCTCTGTTTTGAGCCCGCTGGTAATGTCGAGAGCTGATAATTTTCGGGTTCTGATTTTCCAGGAGAGCAATGACCTCCAGATCGTTGCGTTCGAGCCGCATCAATTCCAGGCGTAGAAGAAGCGCCTCATTCAACTTTTCGTTGGAACTGACGAGGTACACTGCTCCGACGCTCGATTGAGCAAGCGAGGCGTTCGGCCTGATCACGATATCTGCAGGAAAATCATGAAGTTCATCGTTAACTGACACGTTTTGATCGATGTTGGCTGCATGTCCCATCAGTTCCTTAACAGCGATGAGTGCATCCTCGCGGAATGTCGATCGAACGAAATTTCTGGTCAGAAGCTCCAGATCGCGCACCCTAATGAGGCCGGACAGAAAACCCACGCATCTCTCACCCACCTGATCTGCCGGAAATGGAAGCGTCCGAATTTCATAGGTTTCTCTATCCCAGTAGGCACCGCAGCCGTCGAGGATCGAATCAAGCAGTTGACCTCTCGTCCCTTGGTCGATGGCGATGTCGCTGGCGACGAGGTGCGAAAGATAAGAACCGTCGTCCTCCAAGGAGGCAAGATCTTCATCGAAGGACAGAAAGAAGCCGATACGATCGCCAGAATCGTCAGCAAACGTCGAGCCCACAGCAAAGCCGGATGCGGTCGGCGTAACTGTGAAGCCCGTGCAAAAGGTTTTGCAGAGCATCTCTTGAAGTTCTTCAGGGTGCATCGAGGTCCAAGCTCCCCTGCTGTCCGTCGTGCATTCTGAAAAAAGCTCGCGCTGCCCGCCAGAAGGACGTGAGAGTCCATGCGCTCGTTCGTCTGTGCCTATGGCCGCCCGGGGGAAAACGTTCCAATCCACCAAAGCTCGTCGGCCCGGTCTCGACGCCGCTTCGCAGACAATCGGCGTGCGCGTGAACGCCAGGATGGTCACTGTGGTACTCGAAACGGCACACCACCGATGCGCCTTGTCCATCGATCAGGATAAGTGAAGCCTTGAAGTTGCCCCGGCGAGGATTGCACTCCGACAAGAGCACGAAGTCTCGATCTACGGATCGCGCTCGAACCGATCTCCACTGCCAACCCGCTCGCATCGGCTTCGTTCGTGCGTAGACTGCCGAGTGCTTCGGGGGCAGGTCTGTCGCGCTCCAACCCGTGTCCGACACCGGTTCTTTTCGCTCGCGGATCAATGTCCTGACACGCATCCCCCGCCCCTGGTCAGCAGGCTACCCACGCGCCATCTTCAATTGGTCCCGCCATATTGACAAGCGCCGATCGACCCGGATCCTCTGATCACCCCCGCACCCGCTCCACCTGCGCCCCGCAGCGCGTCAGCTTCGCCTCCAGCGCCTCGAAGCCGCGGTCGAGGTGGTAGACGCGGTTGATCGTGGTCTCGCCCTCGGCGGCGAGGCCGGCGATGACGAGGGAGACGGAGGCGCGCAGGTCGGTCGCCATCACCGGCGCGCCGCGCAGGCGCTCGACGCCCTCGATCGTCGCGAGGTCGCCGTCGAGCCGGATCTTCGCGCCGAGCCGGGCGAGCTCCTGGACGTGCATGAAGCGGTTCTCGAAGATGGTCTCGCGGATGCGCGAGGTGCCCTTGGCGCGGCTCATCAGCGCCATCAGCTGCGCCTGAAGGTCCGTCGGGAAGCCGGGGAAGGGCTCCGTCGTCACGTCGACGGGGGAGAGCCCGGCGCCGTTGCGGGTGACGCGGATGCCCGCGTTCGTCGGCTCGATCGTCACGCCGGCCCGGACGAGCGTGTCGAGCGCGCTCTGGAGCAGCGGCGCGCGGGCGTTCTCGAGCAGCACGTCGCCGCCCGCCATCGCCACCGCCATGGCGTAGGTACCGGTCTCGATGCGGTCCGGCAGCACCTCGTGGCGCGCGCCGCCCAGCCGCGGCACGCCCTCGATCACGATCGTCGGCGTGCCGGCTCCGGAGACCTTGGCGCCCATCTTGTTCAGGCAATCGGCGACGTCGACGATCTCGGGCTCGCGCGCGGCGTTCTCGATCACCGTCGTCCCGTTGGCGAGGACGGCCGCCATCATGGCGACGTGGGTGCCCGACACCGTCACCTTAGGGAAGGCGATCTCGGCGCCCTTGAGGCCCTTCGGCGTGCGTGCCACGACGTAGCCCGCCTCGATCTCGATATGGGCGCCCAGCCGCTCGAGCGCGAGGATCAGGAGGTCCACCGGCCGCGTGCCGATGGCGCAGCCGCCGGGCAGCGACACCCGCGCCTCGCCGAAGCGCGCGACGAGCGGCGCGATGACCCAGAACGAGGCGCGCATGCGCGAGACGAGCTCGTAGGGCGCCGTCGTATCGATGATCGTGGAGGCGCACAGCCGCAGCGTCTGCCCGGTCTCGGCGGACTCGCCGGGGCGGCGGCCCACCACCGTGTGGTCGACGCCATGATGGCCCAGGATGCGCAGGAGGAGCTGAACGTCGGCGAGCCGCGGGACGTTGGCGAGCTCGAGCGTGTCACCCGTCAGCAGGCTCGCGATCATCAGGGGCAGCGCGGCGTTCTTCGCGCCGGAGATCGGCAGGACGCCGGTGAGCGGGGCGCCGCCCGTGATCACGATACGATCCATCGATTGTCTCTTCCCACGTGCGGGTGCGCGGTCGCGCACCGATGATTCTGGGGCTCATGGTTGAAGGAAAGGTAACACGACCGTGTCAATTTTCGGACCGCGGGTCCGGGTCGGGCTCCCGCTCCGCCGGAGCCGGCGCGACGGCGTCGTCCCGCACGGTCTCGCCGGCGGCGCGGGCGCGGCTCTGCGCCTTGCGGCGCTTGAGGTTCTCGCGCAGCGCCGCCCTGAGGCGCGCGGCGCGCTCGTCGTCGGCCATGCTCGTCCTCCGTCGGCGGGCGGCGCGGTCGGCTCGGGCCGCGGAAGACCGTCGCAACCCCTGCCACGGCGCCGCACCCGCCCTGGATCCCCGTGTCCTGCGGCTATATTAGCCCTGGACGGTTTGATCAACGTCAAGGCAGATAGCCGAGAAACGAGGCTCAATCGTGCCGGCTCGCATCCCCCGCGTCCGTTCGTCCCCCGGTGAGATCATGGACTACACGCACTATTTCGAGAGCGCCGTCGCCTCCCTGAAGACCGAGCGGCGCTACCGCGTCTTCGCGGACCTCGAGCGCATCGCCGGCCGCTTCCCGCGCGCGACCTGGCACGGCGCGCCCGGCGGCCCGCGCGAGATCACCGTGTGGTGCTCCAACGACTATCTCGGCATGGGCCAGCACCCGGACGTTATCGCCGCGATGGCGGACACCGCGCGCCGCTGCGGCACGGGCGCCGGCGGCACCCGCAACATCTCCGGCACGAGCCACCCGATCGTCGGGCTCGAGCGCGAGCTCGCCGACCTGCACGGCAAGGAGGCGGCCCTCGTCTTCACCTCGGGCTACGTCTCGAACCAGACCGGCATCGCCACGATCGCCAAGCTGATCCCCAATTGCCTGATCCTGTCGGACGCGCTCAACCACAACTCGATGATCGAGGGCGTGCGCGGCTCCGGCTGCGAGAAGAAGATCTGGCGCCACAACGACCTCGCCCATCTCGAGGCGCTGCTGCGCGAGGCCGGCGACCGCCCGAAGCTGATCGTCTTCGAGAGCGTCTACTCGATGGACGGCGACGTCGCCCCGATCGGCCGCGTCTGCGACCTGGCGGAGCGGTACGGCGCCATGACCTATCTCGACGAGGTGCACGCGGTGGGCATGTACGGCCCCCGCGGCGCCGGCATCGCCGAGCGCGACGGGGTGATGAACCGCGTCGACGTGATCGAGGGCACGCTCGGCAAGGCCTACGGCGTGCTCGGCGGCTACATCGCCGGGCGCGGCGCCGTGATCGACGCGGTGCGCTCCTATGCGCAGGGCTTCATCTTCACCACCGCGCTGCCCCCGGCGATCTGCGCCGCGGCCGCGGCCTCCGTGCGCCACCTCAAGCAGTCGCGGACGGAGCGCGAGGGCCAGCAGCGCCAGGCGGCGCGCACCAAGGCGGTGCTCGTCGAGGCCGGCCTGCCGGTGATGCCGACGCCCACCCACATCGTGCCGGTGATGGTGCGCGACGCGGAGGCCTGCAAGGCGGCCTCCGACCGGCTGCTCGAGCGCCACGGCATCTACATCCAGCCGATCAACTACCCCACCGTGCCGCGTGGCACCGAGCGGCTGCGGATCACGCCGACCCCGCTCCACGCCGAGGCCGACATCCGGCACCTGCGCGACGCGCTCGTCGAGGTCTGGACGGCGCTGGGCCTGCCCTTCGAGATGCGGGCGCAGGCGGCGGAATGAACGCGGCGCGCAGCCGTTCCGCGGGATGGCTGCGCGCCCCTTCCTCGCCGCCTTTCATCGCCCTTCTTCGCCCCTTGCGTCCCCGCCCCCGATCCTCTATGCACCCCTCGACGCCGCCACGCCCCTTTCGGGGCGCGTGCCCCGCGTTCGCTGCCGTAGCTCAGTGGTAGAGCACTCCCTTGGTAAGGGAGAGGTCGAGAGTTCAATCCTCTCCGGCAGCACCAGGTTTCCTCCTTCGTGTCGATGACCCGACCGCGTGCTGGACGCGGTGGGCATCTCGTGCTTCGGAACGATGCACGGGCATGGCGTCCCGCTCCGAGGAAGAGCGGTGGGCTCGATGAGCGGCCAGCGTGGCAGGGGACGATCCGCCCGCCGACGCGGCCCCCGGTTGACATTTCGCAACCCGACACGAGCGCTTCTCCGGCACGCTGGCGCGCCGCCCTCTCCCGCCTCGGATCGTCCGCGCTCATGCCTCTCGCCTCGCTCCCACGCTCGGCGCCTACGGTGGCCGCCGACGACCCGCCGCTCTCCGCGAAGGCGCGCTTCCTCTCGCGCCCGGGAG
The DNA here is from genome assembly GCF_052380005.1 of Salinarimonas sp. NSM. Lineage (NCBI taxonomy): Bacteria > Pseudomonadati > Pseudomonadota > Alphaproteobacteria > Hyphomicrobiales > Salinarimonadaceae > Salinarimonas > Salinarimonas sp. NSM. The sequence goes on along the minus strand of NZ_JBQTCJ010000001.1, from coordinate 173,651 downwards.
CGTATGCGCACCGGCCGTCGCGCGTGGACGTGATCGAGACGACGCTCTCCTTCGTCTTCCTGGCCGGGCCGCGGGTCTTCAAGCTGAAGAAGCCGCTCATCTCCTCGGTCTTCGATTTCTCGTCCGTCGCGAAGCGCGAGACCAATTGCCGCGCAGAGGCGGCGCTCAACGCGCGCCTCGCAGAGGGTGTCTATTTCGGCGTCGTCCCGCTGACGCGCGGGCCCGGCGGGCTCGCGATCGGGGGCGAAGGCGAGGCGGTCGACTGGCTCGTGGTCATGCGCCGCCTGCCTGCGAGCCGCATGCTCGACCGGACGATCCCTGCCGGACGCGTGACGAGCGGCGAGGTCGCGGCGCTCGGCGAGCGGCTCGCGGCCTTCTACGCCACGGCGGAGCGCCCGCCGGCCTCGCCGTCGCTGTACCTGGAGCGGTATGCGAGGCATATCGCCGAGGCGCGGGCGCTGCTGCGCGAGCCGGTCGTCGCGGACGAGCGCGCGCCTTTCGCCCTTGCGCTCGCGCGCCTGGAGGCGCGCCTCGCCGCGGACCGGCCGCTGCTCGAGACCCGCGCGCGCGGGGGCGTCCTCGTCGACGGCCACGGCGACCTGCGCCCGGAGCACGTCTGCCTCACCGACCCGATCGTCGTCTTCGACTGCCTCGAGTTCTCGGACGACCTGCGCATCGTCGATCCGTTCGACGAGATCGCCTACCTCGGGCTCGAATGCCGACGCCTGGGCGCGCCCGCGATCGGGCCGATGATCGAAGCGGCGGTGACGACACGGCTCGGAGACAGAGTATCCCCACGGCTCGTCCGGCTCTACATGGCGGCGCGGGCGCTGCTGCGCGCGCGGCAATGCCTCGCGCATCTCTCGTCCCGGCGACGGCGCCGCGCTCGCGCGTGGCGGCCTCTGACGCGAACCTATCTCGCCATCGCCATGGAGGCGCTGGCCGACACCTGAGCCTGCAGCGGCTCGCGCCGCCGTCGATGTGCGCCGCGACCCACGCCGCCTCGGGGATTCCCCTGCGCTCCCGAGGACGTCTGCGCAGCGGGTACTCGAAAAAACCCGCCGTCGCCGTTGACACTTCTCAATCGCTCGCGCCGCGATCGACCTGAACATGCGCGTCGAGCCGCATGGTGGCTCGCATCGGAGTTCCGATCATGAGCCACGTCGATCTTCATGCCGCCGTTGACCGTGCCGAGCGTCTGGCCGACGATGCCCGCGAGGTCGCCGAACGGGTTGCTCGCGAAGCGGCCGAGGCGGCCCGCGACGCATACGAGCGCGGCGCCGCCGCCATCCGCGGCGAGCCGCCGCCGTACCGCATCGAGCGCGCGATCCGCGATCTCGAACGCCGCGCGCATGCTCCGATGGAGCAGCACCCGGTCGTCTCGCTGCTCATCGCCGGTGCGGTCGGCTTCGGTCTCGCGAGCCTGGTCCATGCCGCACGCGACTGGTCGAGGCGCGAGCCTCCCCCGACTCGGCGATGGTTCGCCGAATGACGCCCAGAAGGGATGACGCCCCATGTCGGACATCGCGCTCCCCGCCGGTGCTCTCGTCCTCGTCGCGGACGCGAGCAAGGGCCTCATCCTGCGCAACGACGGCGTTCATCTCGCGCCGCGCCTGTCGATCCTTCGTGCCATCGAAGCCCCGGCGAACCCGCCGGCGCGGGCGCTCGGAACCGACGCGCCGGGGCGCACGCGCTTCGGAACGCGCAGGGCCGCGATGCAGGAGGTCGATCGTCACGATCGAGCCGAGAACGCGTTCGCCCGCGCGCTCGCTCTCGCGATCGACGAGGCACGGCGCGATCTCGGTGCGAAAGCAGTCGTCGTCGTCGCCCCGCCGCGCTTCCTGGCCGCGCTTCGGGACAGACTTCCGGAGGAAACCCGCCGCTGTCTCGTCGGCGAGGACGACCGCGATCTCGTCGGGCACCCGATCGCGGCGATCGAGCGGATCTTCGCACCGTCGTCATGAGCGCGGCCGCGCTCGCGACGATCGCCGTGCAGCAGGCGCCGCCGCCCCTCGTTGACGGATGTCAATCGGCGGCAGGTGCGGCCCGCTATACTGACACGCGCCGCGGCGGTCGATCCGAGCGTGGCTCGGATGCCGCGGGAGGAGGGTCCTATGCGCAGCATCACCAATGCCACCGAGGACACGACGCTCAATGTCGTGACCGGGCTTCTCGGGCTCGCCCTGTTCGTCTCCCCGTGGGTGCTCGGCTACGCCGACATGTCGCCCGCCTTCGCCAACGCGCTGGTGTGCGGGGCCGCCATCACGATCCTCGCCTTCATGGCGGTCCAACGGGCGGCGGATTGGGAGGAATGGATCAATCTCGCCGTCGGGCTCTGGGTGGCGGCGAGCCCGTTCGTCCTCGCGTTTTCGGCAGGAAGCACGGCCCTGTGGACGCATGTCGTCGTGGGGCTCACGGTCGCCGTCCTCGCCGGGATCGAGCTCGCACGCATCTATCGGGCGCCGGTCTCCGGTGCCCGATGAGAGGACACCGCCACGCTGCCTCGAACGGACATCGGGAGGCTCTCATGAACATCGAACGTGTGATGCACGAAGGCGCCGACACGATCACGCCGGAGACGCCTGTCGCGGCGATCGCGGCACTCATGAAGACATCGGACATCGGCGCCTTGCCGGTCCGCGAGAAGGATCGCGTGGTCGGGATCGTAACGGATCGCGATCTCGCGATCCGCGCCTTGGCCGACGGCCGCGACGTCTCTCGGCTGACGGCTCGGGACGTCATGACGGCGGACATCGTCTCCTGCCGCGCCGACCAATCCATCGAGGATGCGATCCACGTCATGGAGGAGAAGAAGATCAGGCGCATGCCGGTGGTCGACAGGGACGCACGCCTCGTCGGCATGCTCGCGCTCGGCGACATCGCCCATCACGTCTCGCGCGAGCTCGGCGGCGAGCTGCTCCACGCGGTCGCGGCTCCGCACCGGTGAGGGCAGGCTCGAGCGGAGGAGAGCGGAATGAGCGCGACGGAATTGGACGTGATCGACCGCACGGTCCACGCGACGCACGTCTGGCTCGACGAGATCACCGCCGAGCTCGGTCCCGATCGGCGGGTCGCGTGGCACGTCCTGGGGGCGGTGCTGCACGCCGTGCGGGATCGCCTGCCGATCGAGCTCGCGGTCCACTTCGCCGCCCAGATGCCGCTCCTCGTGCGCGGGCTCTACTACGACCGTTGGCACGTCCGGCGCGATCCCGAGCCCGTGCGGAACGCCGCCGCCTTCCTGGAGCACGTGGGCGCCGGCCTCTCGACGATCCGCCCGGTGGATCGCGTCGAGGCGTGCCGTGCCGTCTTCGGCGTCGTGAACCGGCGCGTCACGCTGGGGCAGATCGAGAATGTGCGCGATGCTCTGCCCAGTGAGGTGCGTGCGCTCTGGCCGGGTCTCGACGGGCGGGACGCGGCGAGATGACGGACATCCGTCGGAGGGATCGCACGATGAGCTACGCGTCCATACTCGTTCATGCCGAAGCGACGACGAGCGCGGACGAGCGGGTCGCGCTCGCCGCCGACCTCGCTCGCCGCTTCGACGCGCTGCTCGTCGGGCTCGCCGCGGCAGCACCACGCCCCCCGCCGACCGACGCTTTCGGGGGTGTCGCGCTCGCCGGCGAGTTCGTCGACGCTGCGCTCCGAGCGATCAGGGACGATCTCGCCGGTGCCGAGGAGGCGTTTCGGATGCGCGACGACCTCGAAGGGGTGACCATCGCGTTCCGGCGCTTCGTCGAGCGCCCGATCGCAGCGCTCGCACGCGAATGTCGCGCGGCCGACCTCGTCGTGGTCGGGCGCGATCCGTCGCCAAATCGCGCTGAACGATGGTCGGCGCTGGATCCCGGCGACGCGGTCCTGGCGGCGGGACGTCCGGTCCTGGTGGTGCCGACCGGCGTCCGCGTCTGCGCGGCGCGCACCATCGTGCTGGGCTGGAAAGATACGCGCGAGGCCCGGCGCGCGCTTCTCGATGCCGTGCCGTTCCTTCGATCGGCAGAGGCGGTTCACGTCGTCGGCATCGCCGAGGGCGTCGACCTGCCGACCACCCGGGTCGCCGTGGACGACGTCGTCCGCCACTGCGGGCGCCACGGCATCCGCGCGCACGGAAAGGCGCGACCGCTGATCGGGGACGCCGTCGCCGACGATCTCGTGCTCGAGGCCGTCGAAGCCGGTGCCGATCTCATCGTCGTCGGTGCCTGGGGTCGTATGCGCTTGCGAGAGTGGGCTTTCGGCGGCGCCACGCACGATCTTCTCGCGCGTGCGCCGATGCCCGTGCTCCTGTCACATTGAGGCGGCGCCCGGCGCTTCCGACCCGCGCGCGGCCGGCGCGACACCAGGGACCGCCGGAGCCCCTCGAAGCGGATGGTGCCGTCGGCGCGGCTCGAGCGAGGGGCGAGAGATCGCTCGTCGAAAGGGATGCGCCTTCCCACGACTGCCGCGTTCGCTCTGCTCCTCGATTTCTCGCGTCCTCGCGGAAACGCCCCGCGGAGGAGTGCTCACCGGTCACGGACGGGGTCTTTCGGCCGGCGAGTGTCTTTCCCGCCGGCCTTCGTCCGAGTGGCGTGCTCTTCCCTGACAATTGTCAACGGACGCCATCGGGACTGCCGCATGCTCCCCCCTCCATCTGGCGGAGGAGGAGCAGTCATGCGCAACAGAAACTCGGTTCTCACGGCCGTGCTGGCCCTCGGCCTCGGCTTCTCCGTCCCGGCGAGCGCCGAGGAGGAGATCGTCGGCAGTGCCGAATTCATGACGAGCTGTGCGTCGTGCCATGGCGTCGGCGGGCACGGTGACGGTGCTCTCGCCGCCCATCTCGATCCGAAGCCCACGGACCTCACGCGCCTCGCCGAACGGAATGGAGGCGAGTTCCCGACGCTGAGGGCGTTCCAGGTCGTCGACGGGCGCGCGGTGGTGAAGGGCCACGGTGATCGCGCCATGCCGGTCTGGGGTGCACGGTATCGCGACGAGATCGCGCCTTCCGGGTCGCTCGACGAGCGCCGGGGTGCGGAGCCCTTCGTGCGTGCGCGGGTAATGGAGTTGGTCCATTACCTCACTGCGATCCAGGAGCCGCGTGGGGAAACGCTGCTCCCCACGGACGAGTGAGCCGGAGCAGGTGCAAAGCGCCGGCTCGCCGATGCGTGAGCGAGCCCGGCGCGGTACGCCCGTCAGCGTTCCGCGCCTGCGCTCTCGCCGGGGCTCTCACGGCAGAGCGCTCGAAGGAGCTGCGGCCGGCGAATGACGATCCGGCTGGGGTCGGGTACGGCGACGACACCCTGCGCCCTCATGCGCGAGAGGCTGCGACAGACCGTCTCGACGGTCAGCCCGAGATGATCCGCGATATCCGCACGCGACATCGGAAGATGGACCACCGGCTCGGCGGGTATCGGGCGGAAGGCGCGCTCCGCCAGGCTCAGCAGGAAATGTGCGAGGCGTTGCTCCGCCCGCTCGTGGAGGAGGACGAGGAGCTCCTCGTTGAGCGCGCAGCTCTCGGCGGCGAGGCGGTCGATGAGGTCCGCGCGGGCTTCGGGCGTCCGGGCGGCAGCGAAGAACGCGCGCCGCGTCGTGCGCTGCACGAGCACGCGGGTGAGCGCTACCGCCGTGAAGCGATAGACGTCCGGGGCGCATAGACCGATCGTGTCGCCGGCCCCCGGGAAGCTCGCGACGAGCCGACGGCCGTCCGGGAGGTAGCGCTCCAGACGGACGAAACCGGACACGATCCGAAACACGGTCTCGGCGGGCTCGCCGGCCCACAGCAGGACCCGTCCGGGTGCGAACATTTCCGGCGGCCGCCCTTCGAAGGCCGCAGAGCGATCGATCGGAACGGCAGGCGACGGCGCGCGCTCTGCCCGGATCTTCTGTTCCCCACCCATGAGCCGTCTCCGACGAGAGCACTGCGTTCGGAGCGGAAGGGTCGGCAGCAGCATGCCGTTCCCCAGGGGTCGAGCAGATACGTAGGACGTCGGCACATTCCGAGCCGCTACCCGCAGCACGAGACGAGCGGAACGACCGAGAGGTCGCACAGGCGGCCCGCGACGAGGATGCACGGCCCCCGCTGCCTCGTGGGATGAGCGGTCGCAGACGGCGCTCCGCCCGGTCCCCGGGCGGAGCGCCTCCCGTTCCCGGCGGGCGATCTCAGCCGGCGCGGATCTCGACCGTCTTCGGCGCGACCTTCGCCTCGGCGGGCCTGGGCACGCGCACGGTGAGGACGCCCTCCTTGAACGACGCCTCGATCGCGCCCGGGTCCGGCTCGAAGGAGAGCGGTACGCGGCGCACGAATACGCCGTAGCTGCGCTCGAGCAGCCAGCGCGTCTCGTCCTCGTCCTCGCGCTCGTCCTTCTTCTCGCCACGGATGACGATCCCGCCGTCCGCGGCCTCCACCGTGACCGCCTCGCGCGGCACGCCGGGGAGCTCCGCGGTTATCGTCACCACGTCGTCCTTCTCGGCGACGTCGAGCGCGGGGAATCCGCTCTCTCCGAAGAACGCCGGCAGGCTGCGGCCGACGCGGCCGATCAGCCGCTCCATGTCGCGCTGAAGCGCCGTCAGTGGTGCGTCGTCACGGCGGTTCGTGGGTAGGGGACGTCTCATCGCCGAAGCCTCCTTCTCGCCGCACGCCCGCTCCGCAACGGCCGGAGACGGCGCGCCGAGCCCGAGCGTGCCGCAGCGACGCCCTGCTGCGGTTGATCTCCCTCAACCGAGGCTGCGTCGTTGGACGACCCGTCGCGGACGGCGTCGCCGGGCGGCTCGCTCGTGCCGGTCTGCTGCGTAGACCCTCGCCACGATGGAGGACGTCACGGCGCCCCCGCGCCGAATCAGTCGATGAAGCCGGCGAGGCGCGGCAGCCCGAGGCTCAGCGTCGGGAACGCGGTCAGCGCCGCGAGCGCGAGCGTGAGTGCGAGCCAGGGCATGAAGGCGCGCCGGGCCACGGCGACGAAGGGGCGCCCGGCCACCATGGCGGTGACGAAGAGCGTCGCCCCGAAGGGCGGCGTGATCAGGCCGATGGCGCAGTTGAAGACGATGATCACCGCCATCTGGTGCGGGTCGATGCCGAAGGCGCCGCCGAGCGTCGTCAGCACGGACCCGAGGAGCAGGATGAGCGCGATGCCCTCCACGAACATGCCGAGCAGCATCAGCACGACGTTGATCGCCACGAGGAACGCGAGCTTCGTCGTGAGCACGCTCCCCATCCAGGCGGCGAGCCTGTCGATGTCGCCGCTCGTCGCCGCGAGCCAGTTGAGGATGTTCGCGGTGGCGACGAGGAGCAGGAGGCCGGCGGAGAACGTCGCGGCGCGCACGAAGATCGCCGGCAGCATCCGCGGCTTCAGCTCGCGATGGACGAGCATGCCCACGGCCATGGCGTAGACGACGGCGGTGCCGGCCGCCTCCGTGGGCGTCATGATCCCGCCGATGATGCCGCCGAGGATGAGCACCGCCATGCCGATCGCCGGGATCGCGGCGACGAAGGTCGTCCCGACGCGGGCGGCGGAGAACGGCTCCACGACCGCCGCCAGCTCCGGCTTGCCGCGCGCGTGCCGCCACGCCACGACCAGCAGGAGGACGCAGGCGAGGAGCCCCGGCACGACGCCGGCGAGGAAGAGGGCTCCGACCGAGAGGTTGTTCTGCACCGCGATGATCACGAGCATCAGGCTCGGCGGGATGATCTGCGCCAGCGTCGCGGAGCCGGCGATGAGCGCCGCGGCGAAGTCGATGTCGTAGTTGCGCTTGCGCAGCTCCGCCTGCAGCACCGTCGTGACCGCGGCGGCGTCGGCGCTGCCCGAGCCGGACATCGCCGCGAGCGCCGTCGAGGCGACCACCGCGACCATGAGCAGCCCGCCACGGACCCAGCCGACGAGCGCGCTGGCGAGGTCGACGATCCGCCGCGACAGGCCGCCGGCCTCCATCAGCAGCCCCGAGAGGACGAAGAACGGGATCGCGAGGAGCGTGAAATTGTTGATGCCCGTGTAGAAACGGTGCGCGACGACCACGATCGGCACGTCGACGAAGACGAGGACGTACAGCGCCGCGACCGAGCCGATGGCCAGCACGATGGGCACGCCGAGCGCCATCAGGACGAGGAAGGCGAGGGCGACGACGATCATCGCGGATGCTCCCCGTCGACGTGATCACGGCGATCGAGACCCGGCGCGAGGCAGCGCACGGCCAGCTCGATCCAGAAGTAGGCGACGCCGATCGGGATCGAGACGTAGATCCACCACATGGCGATCTGCAGCGTCGGCGCGCGCTGGCGGGCGCCGAGCTCGAGGAGCGCGAGGCTCCCCCACATCAGCATGCCGAGGAAGACCGATCCGGCGAGGAGGACGAGGAGCCGGCGTGCGCGCTCGAGCGCCGGCGAGAGCCGCGAGCCGACGAGGTCCACCGTGAACAGGGCGTCCGCGCGGCAGGCGAGGCCCGCGCCGAGGAGCACGAGCCAAACCTGCGCGAAGGTGGAGATCTCCACCGCATCCGCGATGGGGAAGGGCAGGAGGTAGCGCCCGACGACCTGCACCGTGATCGCGAGAACCATGATCGCGAGGCAGGCGACGGTCGCCGCCTGCAGCACGCGACGGAGCACCCCGAGGGCGCGCAGGGCGACCGATCCGACGCTCACGATCGTGCCGGATCAGCGCGCCGCACGGATCTCGTCGAGCCACGTCCGCTCGAAGTCGCTCTTCAGGAACTCGGCGTAGACGCCGTCGACGGCCTCCTGGAAGGGCTCGCGCGGCGGCGTCGTGACGGTCACGCCCTGCGCCTTCAGCTCGTCGAGGAGGCGCGCGTCGCTCTCCTTCCAGCCGTCGATCTGGGCGCGGCCGACCTCGCGGCCGACCCGCTCGAAGATCGCCTTGTCCTCGTCCGACAGGGCCTGGAAGGCGGCCTCCGACATGACGATCGGGTTCGAGTAGAACAGCCAGCTCACCTGGGCCCAGTAGGGCGCCACCTCGTAGAAACGGGCCGTGTAGTAGTTGGTGTTGGCCGCGTCGCCACCGTCGACGACGCCGGTCTGGAGCGCGCCGTAGACCTCCGGGTAGGCGATCGCCGTGGCGTTCGCGCCGAAGGCGGTGAAGGTCGCGACGTGGACGGGGTTCTGCACGGTGCGGATCTTGGCGCCCGCGAGGTCGGCCATGCTCTCCACCGGGAACTTCGTCATGATGTGCCGCGGCCCCGACGTCATCACGCCGAGCACACGCACGCCGCTCTGCGCGGCCACGTCGACGAGCGCCTCGAAGAAGGGGCCGTCCAGCACCTCTTCGTAGTGGTCGAAGTCGCTGAAGAGGAACGGCATGTTCAGGAGGTTCATCTCGGGTACGAGATTGGCGAGCACGGCCGCGGAGGGCGGCGCCACGTCGATCGTGCCGAGCTGGATACCCTCGACGACCTCGAGCTCTCCGCCGAGCTGCGAGTTCTCGAAGATCTCCACCGCGTAACGCCCACCGGTCTCCTCGGCGATACGATCGGCGAACATCTGTGCGGCGACATGGTTCGGGTCGTCGATGGCGGAGAAGTGGGCGAAGCGGAGCGTCTCCTGCGCGGAAGCAGGCCCGGACATCGCGGCGAACGCCATGCAGGCGATACTGAGAGCGCAGCGCACAGGGGTCAGTTTCATGGGTCGGCCTCCCGTCCTCATTCGTGTGCCACGGTTCGCGGCGCACCGATGAGGCACGGAAAGCGAGCAGTCGGCAAGAGCGGTTTTGCGAATTTTTGTGCGCACGAACCCGCGTGATTCATGGCAGATATCTGCCCGGGCGCCGTCGGCCGTCACCGGCGGGGCGAACGCAACGAAGGAGCTCCTCCAGGTGAAGCCCTGCATCATCTGCGTCGCGATCACCGGCTCGCTGCCGAGGAAGCGAGACAACCCGGCGGTCCCGATCACGGTCTCCGAGCAGGTGGAATCGACCCACGAGGCGTTCGAGGCCGGCGCGTCGATCGTCCACGCTCACGTGCGCAACGACGACGAGACGCCATCGTCCGATCCCGAGAGGTTCGCGCGCCTCAAGGAGGGCGTCGAGCGGCATTGCCCGGGGATGATCGTGCAGTTCTCCACCGGCGGGCGCTCGGGCGCGGGCGAGGCGCGCGGCGGCATGCTGGGCCTGCGCCCCGACATGGCCTCGCTCTCGGTCGGCTCGAACAATTTTCCGACCCGGGTCTACGAGAACCCGCCGGACCTCGTCGACTGGCTCGCCGCCGAGATGCGGACCCACGAGATCAAGCCGGAGGTCGAGGCCTTCGACCTCTCGCACATCCACCAGGCGGTCGCGATGAGCCGCGACGGCCGCATCCCGGGCAGCCTCTACGTCCAGTTCGTGATGGGCGTGAAGAACGCCATGCCCGCCGACAAGGACGTGTTCGACTACTACGTCCGCACCGTCGAGCGGCTCGCGCCGGACGCCGAGTGGTGCGCGGCGGGGATCGGTCCGCACCAGATCACGCTCAACGCATGGGCCGTCGCCGCGGGCGGGCACGCCCGCACCGGCCTCGAGGACAACGTGCGCCTCGACCGCGAGACCCTCGCCCCCTCGAACGCGGCGCTGGTGCGGCGGGTCGTCGAGCTCTGCGAGCGCCACGAGCGGCCCGTCGCGACGCCCGCGCGGGCCCGGGCGATGCTGGGGCTGCGCCCCGGGCCCGCGGGGGCCGGATCATGAGCGCGGACGAGACGGGGTTCTGGCTCTGGGACCTGCGCGTCGAGACCGTGCTCGGGGACCGCCCGCCGGTCTGCCGTCACGTCGTGGGCGAGAGCTTCCGCGTCGTCGGCGAGACGCTCGTCTTCGAGCCGGGGCAGGCGGTGTCGATGTACGCGCTCGCGGCGCTGATCCCGCTCCTGCCGGCCAAGCAGCGTGCGACCGACGCGCACGACTGGATGACGACCGACGCCGAGATCGCCTGCCCCGACCCGCATTGCGGCGGGCGGTTCCGCATTCACCGCGAGGGCCGGCGCTGGTTCTCGCACGCCGGGACGACGGGCCTGCCCGCGGCGCGGGGCGTCGCCTGGTGGCGCGAGGAGGACGAGGAACGATGACGACACCCAATGTCGAGACCGCGCCGCTGGCGGGGGCGCACGCGATGTCCCGCGTGATCAGGGGCGGCTGGCAGCTCGCCGGCGATCACGGCCCGGTCGACCCCGCCGAGGCCGTCGCGCAGATGGAGGCCTTCCTCGACGCCGGGATCACGACGTTCGACTGCGCCGACATCTATCGCGGCGTGGAGGAGATGATCGGCGCCTTCATCGCCGACCTGCGCCGCCGACGCGGACGGGAGGCGGCTGACCGGGTGGTCGTCCACACCAAGCTCGTGCCCGACCTCGGCCGGCTCGCCGACATCCGCCCCCACGAGATCGAGGCGATCGTCGACCGGTCGCTGGCGCGCTTGCGCATCGAGCGGCTGCATCTCGTCCAGTTCTTCTGGTGGGACCTCGGCGTCGGCGATCCGCAGGCGGCGCTCGCGGTGCTGGACGCCTGCCGCCGCAAGGGGAAGGTCGGGGCGATCGGCGTCACCAACTGGGACAGCGGACCGATCGCGCGCTTCCGCGCGGCGGGCGTCGACGTCGTCTCGGCGCAGGTGCAGTACTCGCTGCTCGACCGCCGCCCGGCGGGCGGGCTGGCGGACTGGGCGCGGGCGCACGACGTGGCGCTCCTGTGCTACGGCACGCTCGCCGGCGGCTTCATGACGGACGCCTGGCTCGGCCGTCCGGACCCCGGCTTCGCGCACGAGAACCGCTCGCTCGTCAAGTATCGCCTGATCATCGACGAGTTCGGTCCCTGGGACATGTTCCAGGAGCTGCTCGCCACGCTGCGCGCGATCGCCGATCGCCACGGGGTGTCGATCGCGTCGGTGGCGACCCGCTGGGTGCTCGACCAGCCGGGCGTCGCCGCCGCGATCGTCGGCGCACGCTACGCCCGCCATCTGCCCCGCACGCTGGAGGTCTTCGGCTTTTCCCTCGACGAAGGCGATCTCCGGGCGATCGACGCGGTGCTCGCGCGGGCGCGAGGCCCCGCCGGTCCCGTCTACGGGCTGGAGAGCGACCGCGACGGCCGCCACGGGCGCATCATGAAGTACAACCTCAACACCAATGCGAACGACGCGGTACACGGTGCCCTCTAGCGTCTCGCGTCCTCGCGTCGGGTCGCCCCAGAGCGGCCTGCGCTCGGCGCGGACGATGCCCGAGCCCGAGAAACGAACGGCGCCGCGCGGGGGGAGCGGGGCGCCGCTTCTCGTGTACTCGTGGATCGGTCGGTCTCAGTTCACGGCGAAGTACTTGATCCGTGCCTGGTTGTCCGGGTCGACGTCGATCTCGTAGTTGTCCTTGATCGCCCAGTTGAGCACCTGGTGATGAATCGGGATGTACACGGCATCCTCCTTCACCATCTGCCACATGTCGGCGATCATGGCGTCGCGCTTCTCGATGTCGATCTCCCGGGCGATCCCCTGGATCATCGCGTCGAGCTCGGGATTGGAGTAGCGCGTGTTGTTCCAGCTGCCGTACGCTTCCGTACGGGTGTGGTAGAGGAAATTGAAGATGTACTCGGAGTCGTAGCTCGGCACGCCCCAGCCCAGCATGTAGAAGTCGCTCTCGAGGCCGTTGACCATCGGGAAGAACTGCGACTTCGGCATGGCCTGCAGCCGCGCGTCGACGCCGATCTGCGCCAGCATGCCGACGACGCCCTGGCAGATCGCCTCGTCGTTGATGTAGCGGTCGTTGGGGCAGTCGAGCTGGACCTCGAAGCCGTCCGGCCAGCCGGCCTCGGCGAGGAGCGCCTTCGCGGCCTCCCGGTCGGGCGCGGGATAGGCGTTGAGCTCCTCGCTCCAGCCGGAGACGAAGGACGGCATGATCACGCCGGCGGGCAGCGACTGGCCGCGCATGACGACGCGCTGGATCGCCTCGCGGTCGATCGCCATGCTCATGGCCCGGCGCACGCGCACGTCCGCCATCGGGTTCTCTGCGCCGCCGCGCTCCAGCGTCTCGGCCACGTTGAGCCCGAAGAAGACCGACCGGTTCTCGGCGCCGGTGGCGACCGAGAGGCCCGGGACCTGGCGCACGCGCTCGATGTCCTGAACCGGCACGTCCTGCACGAAGTCGAGCTCGCCCGAGATCAGCGCCGCGACGCGCGTCGCGGGATTGGAGATCGGGGTGAAGACGATCTCCTCGACGTCGACGGGGAAGGTCTCGAGACCCCAGTAGGCGTCGTTGCGGCGCATCACGGTGCGGGTGTCGAGCTCGCGCGAGACGAGCTGGTATGCACCCGTGCCGTTGACGTTGACGGCGGCGAAGGTGACCTCGCCGGAGGCGACGTCCTGTGGCGTCGTGGCGCCGTTCGCCTCGACCCAGCCCTTGTCCATCATCAGGATGCTGACGAGCGCGGTCGGCAGGATGGGGTTCGGCCCCTTGGTGACGATCTCGACCTGATGAGGCCCCGTGGCGCGGACCTCCTCGACGGAGGCGATCAGCCCGCGCATCTGGCTCTTCGGCGACATCGCACGCTCGAAGGAGAACACGACGTCCTCCGAATCGAAGGTCGCGCCGTCGTGGAAGGTGACACCCTCGCGCAGGTCGAACACCCACACGTTCGGCTCGCCCTCCTTCATGCGCCAGGCGGTGGCGAGCGTCGGCTCCAGCTCGCCCGTGGGCGCCCGCGAGACGAGGGGCTCCATCATCTGCGACTGCAGCATGATGGTGACGCCCTCGTTCTGGGCGTGCGGATCGAGGGTCATGGCGTCGCCGGCGAGACCCCAGCGCAGGGTCTCGGCGCTCGCCGCGGTGGAGAGCAGCGCGAGCGCTGTTCCCACGAGGAGTGTGCGCCTCAGGAATGCATGCTTCAAGATCGTTCCCCTTCTCGGCTCGCCGGCTCTCCCGGCCCCATGGGCCGCGCGGCCGGCTTCGTGCCGCGGATCTCATGCGATCTGCGAACACTTGTGCGCGCCAGCTAAGCAGCCGGGCGCGCGCTTGCCAACCGGGATTTCGCGCACGTCGGGCCGCGAAGGCGCGCCCCGGCCTCAGCCGATCCGGCGCGCGGTGCGTGGCAGCGCCGAGAGAACCCGCGGGCCGTCCTCCTCCAGCACGACGATGTCCTCGAGACGGATGCCGAACCTGCCCGGCAGGTAGATCCCCGGCTCGATCGAGAACACCATGCCGGCCTCCAGGATCGTCTCGGACGTGGCCGTGAGATAGGGCGGCTCGTGCACCTCGAGCCCGAGCCCGTGCCCCGTGCGGTGGACGAAGAACTCTCCGTAGCCCGCCTTCTCGATGACCCCGCGGGCGGCGGCGTCGACCGCCTTCGCCGGCACGCCGGGCCGTGCCGCGGCCATGGCCGCGACGACCGCCTCCTCGACGATCGCGTGCACGTCCGCATAGCCCTGCGGGCCGTCGCCGAGGATCGCCATGCGGGTCATGTCGCTGGCGACGTGGGCGAGCGGGCCGCCGAGATCGATCACGACGGCGTCGCCCTCGCGCAGCGCGCGGTCGCCGGTCGAATGGTGCGGGAAGGCCCCGTTCGGCCCGCTCGCCACGAGCGTGAACGACCCGGAGACGCCGTTGCGGGCGAATGCGTCGCGGACGACGGCCGCGACCTCCCGCTCGGTCATGCCCGGACGCATGGCGTCGAGCCCCGCCTGCAGGGCGGCGTCGGCGACCGCCGCGGAGCGGCGCAAGGCCGCGATCTCTTCGGCGTCCTTGATCGCGCGCAGCGCGCCGACGGTCTCGCTGGCGAAGGCGCAATCGAGGGAGCCCAGCGCCCGCAGGAGCGCGAGGGCGGCGTCGGCCCGCGCCGTCTCGTCGAGCGAGAGGCGCGCGCCGGCACCCGCGCCGCAGGCCTCGAGCGCCGCGGCGAGGGCGCGGCCGGGGCCGTCCTCGTCCTTCCACGTGACGCACGGCAGGTCCGTGTGGGCGCGCATGTCCTCGGCGTTGACGGACGGGACCACGACCGCCGCCGCCTCGCGGCCGACGAGGACGAAGGTCAGGCGCTCGTCGGGATGGGGGTGCCAGCCGAGCAGCCAATGCATGTGCGCGCCGGGAGCGAGCGCGACGAGGTCCACGTCGCGCGCCGCCATCGTCTCGCGCAGGCGGGCGATTCGCGCGTTGGCCGAGGGGGTGCCTTGGGGCATGGGTCGGTCTCGCTCTTCGGTGGCATCAGGATGATCCGTGCGCCATGCGTACACGGGTGCGCGGCAGGTGGGAATC
Organism: Salinarimonas sp. NSM; assembly: GCF_052380005.1. Classification (NCBI taxonomy): domain Bacteria; kingdom Pseudomonadati; phylum Pseudomonadota; class Alphaproteobacteria; order Hyphomicrobiales; family Salinarimonadaceae; genus Salinarimonas; species Salinarimonas sp. NSM. The sequence continues at coordinate 158,494 of NZ_JBQTCJ010000001.1, read as the reverse complement.
CGTAGGGGCGCCGTGCCCGCCTTGCGATCAACGCACGCTGTGCAGGAGCGCCTGCGCGACGCGGTCTGCCCAGCTCTCGACGCCCGCGGGGTCGCCGACGAGGTCGTTGCGGATCTCGAGCAGGACCGCGTCGAGCCCGCGGGCGTCGCCGTGGACGGGGATCGTGTAGTCGGCGCCGTCGATGCGGTAGGGCTCGTTGGCCGCGATCGTCTCGCTCGGGCCGCCGAGCGCCGCCAGCAGCCGCTCGCCGAAGGCGACGGCGCGCCCGTAGAGGACGCCGGCGAACCACGGCCTCACGAAGCCGTCGAAGACCGGCGTGAACGTGTGCACGCCCACGACCGTGCTGCGGACGCCGCGGGCGGCGCGGGCGTCGAGGAGGGCGGCGGCCGCATCCTGGAAGGGCGTGAAGATCCCGGCGATCCGGCGCGCCCTCTCCGCGTCGGAGAGATCCTGGTTGCCGGGGATGCGCGTCGTCTCCGAGACGGTCGGCATCAGCGTCGGCGAGGAGAGCGGGCGGTTGCAGTCGACGAGGAGGCGCGAGTAGCCGCCGAGCACGAGCGGCGCGTCGAGCCGGCGCGCGAGGCCGCGCGCGAGCTCGGCGGCGCCGATGTCCCAGGCGATGTGGCGCGAGAGATCGGGCTCGTCGAGGCCGAGCCCCGCATAGGCGGGAGGGATGAAGCGGGAGGCGTGCTCGCACAGGAGCACGATCGGCGAGGAACCGCCTTCGTTCTCCACCGTGACCGGCGGCGGATCGCGGAAGAGGCCGTCGTCCATGCCGTTGCGCGCTCCCTTTCGGCCGTCGCTCTAGTAGATCGCGGCGTAGCGTGCGCAGAGCGCGTCGTCCAGAGCGTCGCCCGCGAGCGCGATCTCGGCGCGCTTCATGCCGACATAGGTCTCGAGCGCCGCGGGCGGCAGGAAGGCGGAGGCGACGGGATCGGCCTCGAGCGCGGCGAGGGCATCCCTCAGGGAGCCGGGCAGCCGCGCGAGGCCGAGGCGCGCGCGCTCGGTCTCGTCGAGCGTCACCGGGTCGGTGTCGACGATCGGCGGCGTCGGCAGCCCGGCCCGCAGGCCCTCGACGCCGGCGCGGACCAGCATGGCCAGCGCGAGATGCGGGCAGGCGCAGGCATCGGCGGCGCGGTACTCGACGTTGAATTGCCGCGCGGGATCGCGCCCGCCCATCGTCGTGGTGGGGCAGATGCGCAGGGTGGCCTCGCGGTCGGCGTCCCCGAGCCAGGTCCAGGCCGCGCTCCAGTGGTGCGGCGCGAGGCGCAGGTAGGAGATCGGCGAGGGGGCGGTGAGCGCGACGAGCGCCGGCGCATGGCGGAGGATGCCGGCCAGGAACGATGCCATCGGCGCGGATAGGCGGCCCTCCCGGGCGGGATCGAAGCCTGCGGGCCGCCCGTCCGGATGGACGAGGCTCATGTGCACGTGCACGCCGTTGCCGACGCCCTCGACCGCGGTCTTCGGCGCGAAGCTCGCCCGGTACCCCGAGCGCAGCGCCACCTCGCGCACGATCTCGCGGGTCGCCACCGCACGATCGGCGGCGACGAGGGCGTCGGCCGGCGCGCTCGTGAGCTCGTACTGGTCCCGGCCGTACTCGGCGATGATCGTCTCCGGCGCGATGCCGGCCTCGTCGAGGCAGGCGGCGAGCACGGGTCCGAGCGGGTCGGCGCGGCGCAGGGCGAGGAGCCCGAAGGCGGGTGCGGGCGCGAAGCCCGCGTCGAGGATCTGGAACTCGTGCTCGAAGGCGCACACGAGCCGAAGCCCGCTCACGGCCTCGAGATCGGCGAGCGCCGCCTTCAGGAGGCCGCGCGCGCAGGGCGGCCAGGGGGCGCCGTCGAGCGCCACGATGTCCGCCATGACGCAGTCGAAGGGGGTCGTCGCGCCGGGGATCGCCGTGCGGTAGCGCGCCTGCGGATCGGCCTTCAGGCGCAGGTCGCCCCGCGAGCCCCAGGGGTTCGGGTCAGCGATCACGTCGAAGGGCGTGAGCGAGAGGTTCGCCGGCACCCAGCCGGTCGAGGCGCGATCCGGATCGGCCTCGTAGGTCGCGGTCGGGATGGCGCGGCCGCGGGTGATGCCGGCGTAGTCGGTCGTCACGAGCGCGGTCAGGGGCATCGGTTCAGGCATCGCGCATGGCCTCCAGTCGGGCGAGGGCGGTGCGCGTGTCCGCGATCCAGCAATAGCCGCCGAAGGCCGCCAGCGCGGCCTCGTGGCGGGCGTCCGTATAGGTGGCGCAGGCGTCGCTCACGCAGGTGACGAGATAGCCGCGGTCGGCGGCGTCGCGCACCGCCATGTCGACGCACTGGTCGGTGACGATGCCGGCGACGATCAGCGAGCGTATGCCGAGGTTGCGCAGGACGTAGTCGATGTTCGTCGAGTTGAAGACGCCCGACGAGGTTTTCGGCAGCACGATCTCGTTCGTGACGGGTGCGAGCGCGTCGATGATGGCGCCCTCCGGCGCCGAGCGCGGCACGACGATGCCGGAGAGCTTGTGGTCGAGCGAGCAGTCGCGCCCGTCCTCGGTCAGCGCCTGGATGATCGTGTGGAGCACCTGCACGCCCGCCGCCCGTGCCGCCCCGAGGAGCGAGACCTGGTTGGGGATCACCCGCTCGGCCAGCGCGCGGTAGAACGGGTGGTCGGCGCCCCGCTCGGGATGCGCGGGGTCGAGGCCGGGCTCGGCGAAGATCCGCTGCATGTCGACGAGGAGGAGGGCGGTGGAGGCGCGCTCCCAGGGTGCGTCGCGGGTCGGTGCGGTCATGAGGAGGCTCGTGCGGCGTGGGGGTATGCGGCGCGGCGCGGGCGTGCGGTCCGCCAGAGCCCGCGCGCGAGGAGGAACGCCGCGACGGCCAGCGCGCTCGCGCCGACCGAGAGGACGGCGATCGCCGGCACCTGCGGGGAGTAGTTCGTCGCCATGCGCGAGTAGAGCCATTCCGGCAGCGTCGTGTCCGCCCCGGTCGTGTACATCGACAGCGGCAGGTTCGACCACGACAGCAGGAAGGCGAAGAGCGCGCCCGAGACGATGCCCGGCGCGATCGCCGGCAGGGTCACCTCGCGGAACGCCTGGAGCCGCGTCGCGCCGAGATCGTAGGCCGCCTCCTCCTGCGCCGGGTCGAAGCCGTAGAGGCGGATCGAGATCACCAGCGTCGCGATCGGCACGACCCAGACGAGATGGGCGAAGACGGCGGTGCGCCAGTCCGGCGCGATGCCGGCGGCCGAGAGCGCGACGAGGAGCGCGAGCCCCAGCACGGGCTGGGGAAAGAAGATCGGCAGGAGCAGCGCGCGCTGGTAGAGGCGCCGTCCGCGCCAGCGGAAGCGGGCGAAGGCGAGCGCGCCCGGCACGGCGAGCGCGACGGCAAGGATGGCGACGACGAGGGCGATCTTGAGCGAGGTGGCGTGCAGGTCCGCCGTCGTGTACTGCCCGATCGCCTCGCGATAGGCGTCGATCGTCCAGACGCGATGCGGGAAGATCATGTAGCGGGTGTTCGCGAGCGAGGCGAGCACCACGCTGACGATCGGCAGGTAGAGCAGCACCACGACGAGCGCAGTGAAGGCCCGTCGCAGCGTGTCGCCCCGCGCCGTCGGATCGCTCGCGCTCATCGCCGCAGGAGCCTGTCGAGGTCGATGCGCGCGAGCACCGGGAACACCACGGCCGCCGTGATGGCGGCGACCAGGATCGTGAGCGCCGAGCCGAGCGGCCAGTCCTGCGCATAGCTGAAGCGCTGGTCGATCGACTTCGTGATCACCGCCACCGACTGGCCGCCGAGGATGTTCGCCTCGGTGTTGGCGCCGAAGGCGAGGACGAAGACGAGGAGACCGCCGATGAGCAGGCCCGGCATGGCGTTCGGCAGCTCGACCTCGCGCAGCACCTGCCAGCCGGAGGCGCCGAGATCGCGCGCCGCCTCGACCTGGTCGCGCGGGACCTGTGCGAGGCCGAGGATCATCGGGAAGAGCGCGAAGGGCAGGTAGACGTAGACGAGGCCGACGAGCGTCGCGGTCTTGGTGTAGAGGATCGAGCCGATCTGGACGCCGAAGAGCGCGTTCACGCTTCCCGCGAGAATGCCGCCGCGCGGCATCAGCAGGAGCGCCGTGCCGAACAGGCGCACGCTCTCCGAGATGAAGATCGGCAGCGCCACGAGCACGGTGACCGCGAGCGCGAACCCGCTGCCGCGGCGGGAGAGCACCTTCGCCATCGGCCAGGACACGAGGAGGCAGATCGCGGTCGTCGCCGCCGCGAAGGCGAGGGACCAGCCCAGCGGCACGACGTAGCCGTCGCGCACGGCGGTCACGTAGTTCGCGCCGGTGAGCCCGGCGTCGAGCCCGAACGTCCGCTCGGGCATCAGGCTCAGCCAAGCGACGAGGACGAGGGGGACGAGAAAGCCGACCACGAGCAGCGCGGCGACGGGTGCCATCGCGATCGGGCCTGCGCGCGAGCGAGGGTTGGCGTGATCCTGCGATCCCATCGCCTCACTCCGTCATGAAGCGGCAATCGGCGAAGGCGAGGGCGAGCCGCACCCGTGCGCCGGGTCCCGGCGCCGCCGCATCGGCCGGGATCTCGCCGAACACGGTCGGGCGCGAGGCGTCGCCGTCGGGCCGCAGGTGGATCTGCTTGCGCGAGCCGAGCACGAACTCGTCGACGATCTCGCCGGCGATGGTCGCCTGCGCCGCCTCGCCCTCGCGCAGCAGCGCGAGCTTCTCGGGCCGCGCGACGAGGAAGCCCTCGGGCGCGGGGATCGTCTCTCCGGGAAAGACGAGGCCGAGCTCGGGGAGCGTGACGGCGCCCGCCTCGCGCACCGCGCGCCAGACGTTGACCTCGCCCATGAACTCGGCGACGAAGCGGCTCGTCGGCCGGTCGTAGATCTCGAGCGGCGGGGCGACCTGCACGATCCGCCCCGCGCGCATGAGCGCGACACGGTCGCTCATCACCATAGCCTCCTCGAGCGCGTGGGTGATGTAGACGAAGGTCTTCCCCGTGCGCCGGTGCAGCTCCTTGATCTCCACCTGGAGCAGCTTGCGCAGGCGGTTGTCGATGGCCGAGAGCGGCTCGTCGAAGAACAGGATCTCCGGGTCGGAGGCGAGCGCGCGGGCGAGCGCCACGCGCTGGCGCTCGCCGCCGGAGCATTGCGTCACCGGCTTGTCGAGGTAGGCCGCCGGCAGGTGCACGACGTCGAGCAGCGCGCGCGCCCGCTCCATGCGCTCGGGCCGCGCGACGCCGCGCATCTTGAGCGCGAAGGCGATGTTGTCGCCCACGCTCATGTGGTCGAACAGCGCCAGCGACTGGAACACCATGGCGGTGGGCCGCGCGTTGGCCGGCACGTCGTTGACGCGCCGCCCGCGCAGGAGGATGTCGCCCGCGCTCGGCCGGTCGAGGCCCGCGAGCATGCGCAGGAGCGTCGACTTTCCCGATCCCGAGGGACCGACGATGGTGAAGAACTCGCCCTCGCGGATCTCGAGGTCGACCGCGTCGACCGCGCGGCTTCCCCCGAAGGCGCGGGTGACGCCGACGAGCGCGAGCGCCGGCGCGCCGCCGCCGGCGGCAGGCGCCGCCGCCGGCGCGAAGCCCGGACCGGATCGATCGGACATCCGAGGTCCTCTCCCGCGCGCCGTCACGAGCGGGCGCGCATCGCCCTGGTGTAGAGGTCGTAGAGCGCATCGTACTGGGGCACGATGTCGAACTCCACGGCGTTGGCGATGCGCTCGTCGAACTCGTCCCACTGCAGGGCCGCGAGCTCCTCGGACGTGTAGCGCGAGAACAGCTCCGGCTGGGACATCTGCGAGACCGGCTGCAGGTTGCCGTTGCCGTGCGAGACGATCCAGGCCGCGTCCGGCGTGGTGATCCACTCGAGATAGTCGAGGATCCGCGGATGCGGATCGGGATTGTTCACCGCCGAGTTCAGCTCGATCCAGTTGATGCCGCCCTTGCCGTCCGCGGGTCCGCGGGCGGGCGTGATGGCGTAGAGGTTCGACAGGCCCTCGAGCCGCGCCGAGGAGGTCGTGTAGGTGCCGCCGGTGAAGTAGAGGTCGATGTCGCCGTTGAGGATGGCGAGGTTGAGCTGCACGAAGTCGGTCGTCACGAGCTTGGCGTTGGTGCACCAGCGCATGGCGGTCTCGCCGAACTTCTCGAGGTCGGCCGCGGTCTTCTCCTTGAACGGATGGATGCCCGCGCCCATGCAGATGTCCATGACGTTCCAGTCCTCGTAGGCGAGGATGCCGTAGCGCCCGGCGAAATCGGGATTGTTGAAGAGGTCCCAGCCCTCGTCCTTGGCGAGCTGTGGCGAGATCACGTCCGAGTTCACCACGAAGTCGAAGGTCTCGTAGCGCTGCACGACGCCGAGCAGGTGCTCGCCGTCCTTGCTCATGGCCCACTTGTAGGGCGGCGCGAACTTCTCCTTCATCTGCCCGTAGAGCGGCTCGAACCGATCCTTCGGCAGGTCGCGAATGAGCTGGTCGGGCCACATCTGCTCGCGCGCCCAGGGGTTGTTGAGGTTGACGAAGTCCCACACCCGGGTCTCGCCCGCACGCAGGCGGTTGACCGAGGTCGGATCGGAGATGTGGATCTCGGCACGGACGTCGCCGCCGGTCTCCTGCTTCCACAGGTCGACGAGGCGCGGATCGGTGTAGGGATCCCAGGTGAGCAGGCTCAGCGGCCGCTCCTGGGCGAAGGCGCGCGATCCGCCGGTCGCCGCCAGCGCGCCCGCGGCGGCGATCGAGCCGATGAGCGCGCGGCGCGTCATGCCCGCGCTGCGAAGCCCCATGTCGCGCAGGGGGTTGGAGGCGGCCTGACGGCGCAGCCGGTCCTCGAAGCTCGTCGAACCCATCGTCGTCTCCTCTGCGATGCCATCCGCGAACGACGCCACCCACGGCGGAGCGGCGACGATGCGCGAGAGTTCTCGCGAACCATGCTGCGCAAACACGGGCACTTTTCAAGCGGTTTTTCGCACGAATGTGCGAGCTGGTCATGCGCCAGGCTGTTCGGTGCGCGCAACCACCCTTCGGCAGGAGCCGGGTTCGGGACCGGGGTGCGTGACGCGGCGCACCGGGCGCGCTCGCTCGGAGAACGTTCCGCGAGACGGCTGGATAAATGCGCACGCTTGTGCGATATACGAACATCATCAACGAGGAGAGTACCCCCGATGGACATGGCCGCCGATCTCGTCACGCGCTCCGACCTCGTCAGGACGGCGCTCCACATCGACGGCGCCTGGCGGCCCGCGTCCGACGCCGCGACCTTCCCCGTGACCAATCCGTCGACCGGTGCGGTGGTGGCCGAGGTCGCGAGCGCCACGGTCGCGGACACCCGCGCCGCGATCGCCGCGGCGGAGGCGGCGCTCCCGGGCTGGCGCGCGACGACGGCGAAGGCCCGCGCCGCGATCCTCCGGCGCTGGTACGACCTCGTCGTCGCGCGTGCCGACGAGCTCGCCGCCATCCTCACCGCCGAGCAGGGCAAGCCGCTGGCGGAGGCGAAGGGGGAGATCCTCTACGGCGCGGCGTTCATCGAGTGGTTCGCCGAGGAGGGCAAGCGCGTCTACGGCGACACGATCCCCACCAACGACCCCGACCGGCGGCTGTTCGCGCTCAAGCAGCCGGTGGGCGTGTGCGCCGCCATCACGCCGTGGAACTTCCCCATGGCGATGATCCCGCGCAAGGCCGGCCCGGCGCTGGCGGCGGGCTGCACGATGGTGCTCAAGCCCGCGAGCGCGACGCCGCTCTCGGCGCTGGCGCTCGCCGCGCTCGCCGTCGAGGCCGGGCTGCCCGACGGCGTCTTCAACGTCGTGCCGGGCAAGGCGCGGGTCGTCGGAGACGAGCTCGCGACGAACCCCGCCGTGCGCAAGCTCACCTTCACGGGCTCCACCGAGGTGGGCAAGGACCTGATGCGCACCTGCGCCGGCACGATGAAGAAGCTCTCGCTCGAGCTCGGCGGCAACGCGCCGCTGATCGTCTTCGACGACGCCGATCTCGAGCGTGCGGTCGCGGGCGCGATCGCCTCGAAGTTCCGCAACACCGGCCAGACCTGCGTATGCGCCAACCGCATCCTCGTGCAGGACGGCGTCTACGACGCCTTCGTCGCGCGATTCGCCGAGGCGGTCGCCGCGATGAAGGTGGGCGACGGGTTCGAGGCGGGCGTCGAGCTGGGGCCGCTGATCGACGAGGCGGCGGTCGACAAGGTGGAGGCCCACGTCGCCGACGCGCTGGCCGGAGGGGCGCGGGTCGTCACCGGCGGCCGCAGGCACGCGCGCGGCGGGACGTTCTACGAGCCGACCGTTATGGCGGACGTGACGCCCGCGATGCGTGTGGCGCGCGAGGAGACCTTCGGGCCGCTCGCACCCGTGTTCCGCTTCACGACGGAGGACGAGGCGATCGCCCTCGCCAACGCGACCGAGTTCGGCCTCGCCGCCTACTACTTCACGCGCGACCTCGGCCGCGCTTGGCGTGTCGGCGAGGCGCTCGACTTCGGCGTGATCGGCCTCAATACGGGGCTCTTCTCGTACGAGGGTGCGCCCTTCGGTGGCCTCAAGGAGTCCGGCACGGGGCGGGAAGGCTCCAAATACGGCATTGAAGATTTCCTCGAGGTGAAATACCTGTGCGCCGCGGGCATCGGCGCCTGATGCATCTCGCCGTTGCCCGTCGAGGCAGCGGCCCGAACCGAGGACCACCCATGGCCAACGACGATCTGCGGGACGAGGACCGCACCGACGTGATCCCCGACGCCGTCGTCGAGGCGGGCAACGAGGATCGCGACTACGTGACCTCGCTCGCCCGCGGGCTCGAGGTCATCCGGGCCTTCAACCGCGCGAAGTCGCGCATGACGCTGAGCGAGGTGGCGGAGCGCACGGCGATGACGCGCGCCGCCGTGCGCCGCTTCCTGCTGACGCTGGTGCGCGAGGGCTACGCGGAGACGGACGGCAAGTACTTCCGCCTGCGCCCGAAGGTCCTCGAGCTCGGCTTCTCGCTCCTGTCCTCCATGGACATCACCGAGATCATGCAGCCCGTCGTCGACGAGCTGGCGCAGCGGCTGCAGGAATCGGTCTTCGTCGCCGTGCTCGACGACGACGCGGTGCGCTACGTCGCCCGCGCGACCTCCCAGCGCGTCGTCAGCATCGGCATCAACCTCGGCAGCCGCGCGCCGGCGCACGCGGTCTCCACCGGCCGCGTGCTGCTCGCGGGGCTCCCCGAGGACAAGCTGAACGAGTATCTCGACAACGCCGTCCTCGAGAAGATCACGCCCAACACCGTGACCTCGAAGGTCCAGCTCGCCAGCCTGATCGACGAGGCGCGCCGGCAGGGCTGGGCGATCGTCGACCAGGAGCTGGAGGTCGGCCTGCGCTCGATCTCCGCGCCGATCAAGAACCGCGCCGGCGAGGTCGTCGCGGCGCTCAACGTCTGCTGCCCGAGCGTGCGGCTGACGACGAAGGAGATGCAGGCGCAGGTCCTGCCGGAGCTGCTCGACGCGGCCTCGCGCATCTCGCTGATGATGCTGCGCTGAGCCGACGTCAGGCGTCCTGCGTCGCGCGATCCGGCTCGGGTTCGGGCTCTCCCGCGAGTTCGGCGATCGAGACCGGCTTGAAGGGCACGCGTGGCGCGAAGAACGACAGCTCGCCGAGCGGTTCGTTCGTCGCGCGCGCGACGCGCTCCGCGACGAGCGGCGCGCAGTAGCGGCCCTGGCAGCGGCCCATGCCGGCGCGGGTACGCCGCTTGACGTCGCCGATGGACGCGCTTCCGGCGGCGATCGCCGCATCGACCTCCCCCGCGCTCACCTCCTCGCAGCGGCACAGATGCGTGTCGGCCTCGGGCAGCCCGCCGGACGGGAGCGGCGCGCGGTAGAGATCCCACAGGGCGCCCTGGAAGGCGCGGTGTCGTGCGAGGCGCCGGCGGGCGGCGGCGCCGGCGTCGTCGGGCGTCGCGTAGCCGAGCTCCCGCGCCGCCGCGAGGCCGGCGAGGGTGCCCTCCTCGCGGGCGGCGGGCGCGCCGCCCAATCCGCAGCAATCACCGACCGCGAAGAGATCCGGGACCGTCGTGCGGCAATCGCCGTCGCGCTCGGTGACGAGCATGTGCCGCGCGCCGTCCCAGGCATGGCTGGCGCCGAGCGTGCGCGCGATCTCGTTCGAGGGCAGGAAGCCGTGGTTGACGCACACGACGTCCACAGGCGCGTGCACGCTCCGCTCGCCGGTCTCGACGGCGTCGAGGGGCGCGGAGGTGGCGACGAGCCCGTCCGGGCCGCGCGCGATCGCGGTGAGGACCCGCCCGTTCAGGATCGGCACGCCGAGCCGGCGCGCGGCGGCGACGTAGGAGAGCCCGTCGCGCACGAGGCGCGGGTCCGCCATGGCCATCCGCGCGAGCGCCGGCAGCCGCGAGAGGCCGGGCGCGGGCGCCGCCTCGATCACGCCGACGACTCGCGCGCCGGCGCGGGCGAGCTCGATCGCGACCTGCAGGTTCAAGGGTCCGTTGCCGGCGACGAGGACGCGCGCGCCGGCCACGACCTCGTAGCTGCGCAGCAGCGTCTGCGCCGCGCCCGTCGTCATCACGCCCGGCAGCGTCCAGCCCGGAACGGGGAAGGCGCGCTCGTAGGCGCCGGCGGCGACGATCAGCTTGCGCGGGCGCACCAGGAGCGGGCCGTCGGGCGTGGTGCAGGCGAGCTCGAGGGGCTCGAAGGCGCCCCAGACGAGGGCCTCGGAGAGGATCGTCACGCCGGCGTCGAGCGCGCGACGGATCAGCGCGCGACCACCCTCGGCCTGGGCGTCCGGCGCCGGCTCGTCGAGGCCCGCGATGGCGTCGGCGCGCTGCTTGTAGTACTGCCCGCCGGCCTTCGGGCGCTCGTCGAGGACGAGCACGTCCGCGCCCGCCTCCGCGGCGGCGATCGCCGCGCAGAGCCCGCCGGCGCCGGCGCCGACGATGCAGACCTCCGGCGTGCGCTCGACGAGGCGAGCGGGCGCCGAGGCGGCGGGGGCCCGGGTCGTGTCGGCGAGCGCCGATTGCCGGCGGACGTCGTGCGGGCCCGTCACCTTCGTCATGCAGGCGCGCTGGTTGGCGCGGCCGTCGACGGTGACGAGGCAGTCCTGGCACACGCCCATGCCGCAATGGATGCCGCGCTCGGCGCCCTTCCTGGTTTCGCGCAAGGCGACGACGCCCGCACGGGCGAGGGCGGCGGCGATCGTCTCGCCGCGTCGCGCGGGCACGGCAACACCCTCGAAGGTGAGGGCGCCGTCTTCGAGGGGGGCTCGGGTCATCGCTCGCTCGCTCGCGCGGATGCGGGGTTGGGGAGAAATCGCGGCGCGGTTCCTTCCGGAGACGCGATTTGTACGCTATGCGTACGAACGTACGGATAGATGAGGAGCCCCGCGATGGTCAAGATGCTCGAGGGCCGCACCGCCCTCGTCACCGGCGCCGGGGCCGGGCTCGGCCTCGCCATCGCGCGGCGCTTCGCGGCCGAGGGCGCGCGCGGCGTCGGCCTCGACCGCGCGGCGCCGAGCGACCCGATGCCGGAAGGCTGGCTCGCCGCGGCGGCCGACGTCACCGACGAGGACGCGCTCGCCGCCGCCTTCGCGGAGGCCGGACGGCTCCTCGGCGGGCTCGACGTCGTCGTCGCCAATGCCGGGCTCGTGCCGCCCTGGCGGGAGACGGAGCACCTCGACCTCGACGAATGGGACCGGGTCTTCGCCGTCAACGTGCGCGGCGTGGCCGCGACGCTCAAGCACGCCGTGCCGCTGATGAAGGCGCGCGGCGGCTCGATCGTGGTGATGGGCTCGCTCAACTCGCGGCGCGCGCATCCCCGCCAGGCGCTCTACACGGCGACGAAGCACGCGGTGCTCGGCCTCGTGCGCGCCGCCGCCGCGGATCTCGGGCGCTATGGGATCAGGGTCAACGCCATCGGCCCGGGGCCGGTGGCGACGGACGCCCTGCGCACCCGCATCGCCGCGCGCGCGGCGGCGTCCGGCGCCGATCCCGGCGACGAGCTCGACGCGCTGGCCGGCGCGACGCATCTGCGCCGCATCGCGACGGCGGACGACGTTGCCGACACCGCGCTCGTGCTCGCGAGCGACCTCTCCCGCGCCGTCACCGGCCAGATCGTCCCCGTCGACGGCGGGCTGGCGTGACATCGGCCACAGAACGACCACCAGAGACGCGAACCATGCTCGACCTGACGAACAAGACCATCCTCCTCACCGGGGCCGCGAAGGGCATCGGCGCCGCCACCGCGAAGGCGCTCGGCGCGGCCGGCGCGCACGTGATCGCGCATTACGGCGGCGATCGCGCCGGCGCCGAGGCGGCGACGGCGGACATCCCGGCCGGGCGCAAGCTGCTGCTGCAGGCCGACTTCTCCGACCCGGCGAGCGCCGACGCGCTCTTCCGTGAGGCGCTGGCGTGGCGCGGGCGGATCGACGTGCTGGTCAACAACGCCGCGGTCATGCTCTCGGGCGGGGGCATCGATGCCGACATGGACGCCTGGGACGAGACCTGGGCGCGCACGCTCGCGATCAACGTGCTCGCGCCCGCGCGGCTCCTCAAGCACGCGGTGGCGCATTGGCGCGAGACCGGCGGCGGCATCGTCGTGACGATCTCGAGCTGGGCGGCGCAGCGCGGCTCCACCAATGCCGACCACATCGCCTACGCGGCCTCGAAGGCGGCGATCAAGGCGGCCTCGCACACGCTGGCGCGGGCCTGCGCCAAGGAGAACATCCTGGTCTACGTGGTGGCACCCGGCGTCGTGCGCACCAAGATGTCGGAGGATTTCGCCGCCTCGATGGGGGGCGAGGCGCCGGTGACGGCGGGACTCGCCATGGGCGAGTGGGTGCCGCCGGAGGATATCGCGAACCTCGTCGCTTTCCTCGCGACGGGCGCGTCGCGCCACCTCACGGGCGCGACGCTCGACGTCAACGGCGCATCCTACGTTCGCTGAGAGGACGTGCGCGGATAGGAGACCTCCCCGCGCCGGCGCAGGTAGAAGGCGTAGGGCGCGGGGAGAACCGTGTAGGGGTCCTCGAGGCCCAGCGCCTTGGCGGCGCGGAGCGGCCAGTTCGGATCCGCCATCAGCTCGCGGGCGATGGCGATCAGGTCGGCGTCCCCCGCCTGGAGGATCGCCTCCGCCTGGTGCGGATCGACGATGAGGCCCACCGCCATCGTCGCCATGTCCGCCCCCCGGCGCACCCCGGCGGCGAGGTGGACCTGATGGCCGGGTGCGGGCGCCGCCGCCGGCTGCGCGTTCGCGACTCCGGTGACGATGCCTCCCGAGGAGCAGTCCATCACGTCGACGCCGCGTGCCTTCAGCTCACGGGCCAGCGCGATCGTGTCGTCGAGGGTGATGCCGCCCTCCGCGTCGTCGGTCGCGGTCGCGCGGTAGAAGACGGGCTTCTCCTTCGGCCAGACCGAGCGGACGATCTCCGCCACCTCGAGAAGCAGGCGCATGCGCCCGGCGAGGTCGCCGCCGTAGGCGTCCGTGCGCGTGTTGGCGAGCGCGGAGAAGAAGGTGTGCAGCAGGTAGCCGTGCGCGCCGTGGATCTCGACGAAGTCGAAGCCGGCGGCGAGCGCGCGGTGCGTCGCGGAGCGGAAGCCTTCGCGCACGTGCTCGAAATCCGCCGCCTCCATCGCGCGGGGCGTGTGCCAGCCGGGGCGCGCGGGGAGGGCGCTCGGCGCGATCGTCTCCCAGGCCGGCTCGGACCCGCCGGGCTCGAGCGGGCCCGCGCCCTCCCAGGGCCGCGCGGTCGAGGCCTTGCGGCCGGCGTGCCCGATCTGGACGCCGGCGAGCGCGCCCTGCGCATGGTAGATCTCGACGATCTCGCGCATGCCCGGCACGTGGGAGTCGTCGTAGAGCCCGGTGCAGCCCCAGGTGATGCGCCCCTCGCGCGTGACGCCCGTCGCCTCGACGATCGCGGCGCCGACGCCGCCGAGCCCGAAGCGCGCATGATGGCCGCGGTGCCAGTCCTGGATGCGTCCGTCCACGGCCAGGTACTGGCACATGGGCGAGACGACGATGCGGTTCGGAAAGCGCGCGCCCCGGATCTCGAGGGGCGTGAAGAGGAGAGGCGTCGTCATCACTCGGCCGCCATCCGTCCGTCCAGCTCCAGCATCAGCGCGTCGAGGCGCGCGATCACCGCGAGGATGCGCTCGAGCCGCTCGCGTCCCTCCGCGCCGAGCTGGGCGAAGGTTGTGAGCGGCGCGCGCACGTCGCCCACGGGGTAGCCCCGCGCGGCGGCGAGCGCCTTCGAATAGCACTGATGGCCGTAGGTGGGATGCCCCTCCGCGATGATGTGATCGAACTCCGTGATCAGCCGCTGGATGCGCTTGGCGTCGTCGAGCCGACCCTCGACGAGGAAGTCCCAGATGCGATGGGAGGGACGGGGGATGTAGTTGCCGTAGGGGTTCACGTAGCCGACGGCGCCCAGGCTGTAGCTCTCGAAGATGCGCTCCCCGGCGAAGACGTTCATGACGCCGTTCGTCTCCTCGACGATGTCGTAGACGCGCGCCACGTCCATGCTCGCCTCCTTGATGTAGCGAATCTGCTCGAAGGCGCGGGTGAGGCGCCCGACGAGCTTCGCCGACATGTCGACGTTGGAGGTGACGGGGTTGTTGTAGAGCATGATCGGCAGGGACACCGCCTCGCAGATCGCCTTGTAGTAGCCGAAGATCTCGTCCTCGGTAGGGGTGTAGTAGTAGGGCGGGATGATCATCAGGCCGTCGGCGCCGAGCTCCTCGGCCTCGCGCGAGTAGCGCACGGCGTTGGGCGTGTGCGCGTTGGCCGTTCCGACCAGCACGTCCATGCGCCCCGCGACGTGATCAACGGTGGTGGCGACGAGGGCGCGGCGCTCCTCGTCGGTCACGGTGAGGAACTCGCCCGTGGTGCCGAGCACGATCACGCCGGGCACGCCTTCCGCGATCTGCCAATCCAGGAAGCGCTTCTGCGCCTCGAGGTCGACGGCGCTCCCGTCCGGTGTGAAGGGGGTGACGGAGACGGTGTAGCTGCCGCGAAAGACCTTGGGCATGTCCTCATCCTCGCTTCGCCGGCCTGCCGTGGGGGATCGGGGTGGGGTGCCGCTCTCGTCGAGGCGCTTGCCGGCAGGGGCGAAGTGCGCGATGAGCGAGACGCCCGAGGGGGTCGGAGCCGGTTCGTTCTGCGAACACTTGTTACCATGGCGCACAGAATGGTGTAAAGCATGCGCGCCAATTCGGAGGGTCTCGCGTGATCGATGTCGTCGTCGTGGGAGGCGGGCTCGCAGGGGCGGCCAGCGCCTACTTCCTGGCGAAGGAGGGCGTCGAGGTTCTCCTGCTCGAGCGCGAGGACCTCAACACCAAGGCGTCGGGCTCGAACGCCGGCTCCATCCACGCCCAGATCCCGCACGCCCCGTTCGTCGAGAACGGCGAGACCTGGGCCCGCGGCTTCGCGC
Source organism: Salinarimonas sp. NSM (assembly GCF_052380005.1). Taxonomy (NCBI): domain Bacteria; kingdom Pseudomonadati; phylum Pseudomonadota; class Alphaproteobacteria; order Hyphomicrobiales; family Salinarimonadaceae; genus Salinarimonas; species Salinarimonas sp. NSM. The sequence goes on along the minus strand of NZ_JBQTCJ010000001.1, from coordinate 143,120 downwards.
CGACGATCCCCATCATGATGGAGGGCATCGCGCTCTGGCGGGAGATGGAGGCGGAGCTCGGGGTCTCGCTCGACGTGTCGACGCCCGGCGGTCTCCTCGTGGCGCGGACGGACGACGAGATGCGTGCGGTCGTGCGCAAGGCGGAGATCGAGCGCGCGCACGGCCTTCCCGTCGAGATCCTGGGGCGCGACGACCTGCGCCGGCTCGCCCCCTACGTCTCGGACGCGATGATCGGCGGCGCCTTCTGCCCGATCGAGGGCAAGGCGAACCCGCTGCTCGCGACCCCCGCCTTCGCGCAGGCCGCGGAGCGGCTCGGCGCGCGAATCCAGCGCTTCGTCGCCGTCGCGGGCATCAAGCGCGAGCGCGTCGGGTTCACGCTGGCCACGACCGCCGGCCTCGTGCGGGCGCGGCGGATCGTCAACGCGGCGGGTGCCGAGGCGACGGTCGTGGCCTCGATGGCCGGCGTCCCGCTCGCCCTCGAGGCGCATCCGATCCAGGTCACGGTGACCGAGCCCGTCGCGCCGCTGGTGCGGCACCTTCTCTACAGCGCCGGCGACAGGCTCAGCCTCAAGCAGGCACCGGTCGGCTCGCTCCTGATCGGCGGCGGCTGGCCGGCGCGATGCGACGCCCGAGGCCGCCTCTCCGTCTCGCCGCGCTCGCTGGCGGCGAACCTCGCGGTCGCCGAGAAGGTCGTGCCCGGCGTCGCGCAGGCGCGGGTCGTGCGGACCTGGCCCGCGCTGGTCAACGGCACGGCGGACTGGCGCCCGATCCTGGGCGAGCCGCCCGGCGTGCCGGGCTTCTACATGGCGATCTTCCCCTGGATGGGGTTCACCGCGGGGCCGATCGCCGCGCGGCTCGTCACCGACATGATTCTCGGTCGCGAGAGCGGCATCGACGTCTCCGCCTTCGCGCCGGGTGCCGAGGCGGCGTGAGCCCGCCGCCTCGGTTCGTGCCGCGGCTTACTGCCGGGCCGCCTGAATCGTCTCGAGCAGCGCGCGCGCCTCGGGCGCATCGGCGAGGATCACGTCCCAGGACGGGCGCGCGGCCTCGGCGAAGGGCGCGAGATCGGGCTCGGTGACGGTGATGCCCATCTCGCGCACCGTCTCCAGGCCGGCGCGGTTGAGCTCGCGATGGGCCTCGACGCCGTGGGCGATGGCCTCGAGCGCCGCCTCCTGGACGGTGGTCTTCAGGTCGTCCGGCAGGTCGCTCCAGAAGGCGTCGGAGAGGACGAAGACCGTCGTCGACTGATGCGCCTTCGTGAGCGTGTAGTGGCTCACGACCTCGACGAACTTGTCGGCGACGATGGAATCGGGCGAGATCTCGAGGGCGTCGACCACCCCGTTCTGCAGCGCCATGAACAACTCGCCGTAGGCCATCGGCGTCGGCTGGGTGCCCATCGCCTTGTAGGCCTCGACGAAGCCCGGCGTCGGGAGGACGCGGATCTTGAGGCCCTGCAGGTCCTCGACGCTCGTCACCGGCGTGCGCGAGCCCACCGAGCGCTCGAAGATCGCGCCCCAGCCGAGACCGTACATGCCGTAGTCGCCGAGCAGGTCGAGCATCTCGCGCCCGGTCTCGCCGTTGAGGATCTCGTAGGCCTCGTCGGAGCCGGAGAAGACGTAGGGCAGCGAGAGCACGCGGTAGGCGGGCACGACGTTCTCGAGCGAGGAGCCGCCGACGAAGCCGCCGGTCAGCACGCCGGTGCGGATCGCCTGGATGGCACGGGTCTCGTTGCCCGCCTGCGCGCAGCAGAGCACCTCGACCGCGATGCGGCCGTCGGTGCGCTCCTCGACCAGCTCGCCGAAGCGCGTGAGGATGACCTGGTAGGCGCTCTGGTCGGAGAGCACGTGGGCGAGCGTCATCTGGTAGTCCTGGGCGGCGGCGGGCGCCGCGGCGAGCGTCGCCGCGAGGAGACCGGCCGCGAAAGTCGTCGAAGTCTTCATCTGGTCCTCCGGAGGGTTCTTGTCGGTATTATCGCAGCAGCCCGAGCGACAGGCCCGGGACGTAGGTGATGACCATCAGGTTCAGGAACAGGACGGCCAGGAACACCGCCAGCGGCCGCATCAGCTCTTCCATGCTGATGCGTGCGATGCCGCAGGCGATGAACAGGTTCACGCCGACCGGTGGGGTCACCATGCCGATGGCGAGATTGACGATCATGATCAGCCCGAAATGCACCGGGTCGATGCCGTAGGAGAGGGCGATCGGCGCGAGGATCGGGGCCAGGATGATGATCGCCGCGAAGGTCTCCATGAACATGCCCACGACGAGGAGGAACAGGTTCACCAGGAGCAGGAAGACGAGAGGGTTCTCGGACACGTTCGAGAGCGCAGCGCCGATGATCTGGGGCGCGCGGATGACGTTGAGCGAGAAGGCGAACATCGCGGCGAAGGCGACGATGATCATCACCACCGCCGACGTCACCGCCGAGTCGGCGAAGATCCGCGGCAGGTCGCGCAGCGTGATCCTGCGGTAGACCACGACGCCGAGGAAGAGGGCGTAGGCGACGGCCACCACCGCGGCTTCCGTCGCGGTGAACACGCCCCCGAAGATGCCGCCGAGGATGATCACCGGCATCATCAGCGAGAGCGCCGCGCGCCGCAGCGCCCGCCAGACGTCCGGCGCCCACACGCCCACCGAGAAGGGGATGCGCGTGCCGTAGCCCTTCGCCCAGGCGGTGACCGAGACGACGAGGATGAGCGAGAGGCCGATCGTCAGGCCCGGCAGGATGCCCGCGATGAAGAGATCGCCGATCGAGATCCCGGCGATGACGCCGTAGATCACCATCGGCACGGAGGGCGGGAGGATGACGCCGAGCTCGCCCGAGGACGCGGTCGTCGCCGCCGAGAAGGGGCGCGGGTAGCGCTGGCGCTCCATCTCGGGGATGAGCATCGAGCCGATGGCCGCGGCGGTGGCGGCGGACGAGCCCGAGATCGTGGCGAACATCATCGAGGTGAGCACCACGGCGGCGCCGAGCCCGCCGGGCATCCAGCTCACCAGCGCGACCGCGAGGTGGACGAGACGCTCGGCGATGCCGCCGAACTGCATCAGGCGTCCCGCCAGCACGTAGAGCGGCAGCGCCATCAGCGCGAAGGAATCGAGGCTCTCGAAGATCACCTGCGGGATGGCGATCAGCGGGATGTTGCGATCGAGGAGCGTCGGCAGCGGCGCGATGCCGAGCGCGAGCGCGATCGGCACGCCGGCCGTGAAGAGGAGGAGCAGGAGGAGGAGGAGCGCGCCCATGTCCGTTCAGTCCGCCGCCGGCCCGTCCGCCGCGAAGCGGATGTCGCGGCCCTCGAGGGCGCAATCGACGACGAGCGCGAGCGAGTTGAGGATCATCAGCGCCGCGCCCACGGGCAGCGCCCAGTACACGACGCTCTTCTCGAGGTTCATGACCGGGCTCGTCTCCGTGCGGCCCAACTCGACGAAGGGCAGGCCGATCCAGAAGAGGAGCCCGAAGAAGGCGATCGAGAGCGCGATCGTGGCGTAGCGGATCGGCACGCCGATCCGCGCGGGCATGCGGCGCACGAGGAACTCGAGCGCGATCATCTGCGCCCGCCGGCAGCCGACGCCGGCGCCGAGGAAGACCATCCAGATCAGCGTGTAGCGGGCGAGCTCCTCGGTCCACGGGGCGGAGACGTTGATCCCCGCCGCGGTGAGCACGAAGCGCACGATCACCTGGTAGAGGACGGCTCCCGCCGTGACGGCGAGGAGCCCGCCGACGACGAGCGTCAGCACGATGTTGAGCCGATCGATGGCTGCGAGGACCGTCCTCATCGCGCCGTCTCCCTTTCGAGCCGCCGCTGCGCGATCAGCGCCGCGGCGGGGCCTCCCAGCCGCTGGTGGCGAGGATCGCGTGGCTCGCGGCGAGGTCGCCGTCGGGGTCCACGCCCGGCTGCGTCGCGTCCGTGATGATCTCGAGCACGGTCATGCCGTCGTAGCCGATCTCCTTCAGGGCGGCGGCGGCTGGGGCGGGCTCGACGATGCCGGTGCCGAGCCGATCGTGCTTGAAGTCGGCGAAGGTCGTGTCCGAGATGTGGACGTTCTTGATGCGGCTCCCCAGCATCCGGATCGCGCCTTGGACGTCCTCCTTGATGTAGGCGGAGTTGCAGACGTCGAAGTTGATGCCGATCGAGGGGTCGATCTCGTCGGCGACCTCGAGCATGTCCTTCGCCGTGGGCAGGAAGGTGAAGGGCACGTTCTCGAGCAGGAGGTCGACGCCCGAGCCCTTCGCGAAGGCGACGAGCTCCTTCATGCCCTCGACGAACCAGTCACGCATCCAGGGCGTGGGCGGGTTGATGAGCGAGTTCACCGGGCCCGGGATCGCGACGACATAGGGGCAGCCGAGCTCGGCCGAGAAGGCGATCGCCTCCTTGTAGCGGTCGAGCGTGTAGCGCCGCATGATCGGGCAGACGGAGTTCGGGTTGTTGTCGAGGAGCGGGTAGCAGAAGCTCGTCACCCGATGCCCGTTGTCGGACAGCCAGTCGCGCATGGCGCGCCGCTCCGCGAGCGTCATCGTCGCCGGCCAGCAATGGGGCGGGAAGATCATCAGCTCGAAGGACGAGTAGCCCTGCGAGGCGAGGTGCTTCAGGGCATCGAGCCCGGAATGCGAATAGAGGAAGGGGAAGGTCGAGGCGGCGACGCGCAGGTCGGACATGACGATGCTCCCGGTCTAGAGGGTCGATTCGAGGCGCGTGTTGAGGACGAGCTCGGAGACGGTGGCGGCGGCGGGCAGGCGCAGGAGGAGCGCGACCGTCTCGGCCACGGTCCGCGGGTCGAGGCGATTGCCCGCCGGCGTCGCGCCGGGGACGGAGGCGATCAGCTCCGTCTCGATGGCGCCGGGGCAGAGCGCCGTGACGCGCACGCCGTCCTCCCACGAGGCGTGCTTCGTCGCGTGCGAGAGCGCGACGAGCGCGTGCTTCGACATGACGTAGCCGAGCGACGCGGTGTGGTCGCGCACGCGCTTGCCGTCGGTCGAGGCGATGTTGACGACGCGCCCGTCGCCGCTCGCCCGCAGCGCCGGCAGCGCCGCGCGGGTGACCCGCCAGGGGCCCTTGACGTTGACCTCCCACATCGCGTCGAGGTCACCCTCGTCGCTGGTCTCGACGGAACCGGCGCGGAAGATGCCGGCGTTGTTGACCAGGGCGTCGAGGCGGCCGTGGCGGGCGAGCGTCGCCTCGATCCAGGCGCCCGCGCTCGCGCGATCGGTGGCGTCGTAGCGGTGCGCGCTCACCCGCGCCGCGTCGAGGCCGAGCCGCGCGACGAGCCCGTCCGGCTCGCGCACACCCAGCGAGAGCGCCCAGCCGTCCGCGTGCAGGCGCTCGGCGATGGCGCGGCCGAGCCCGCGGGAGGCGCCCGAGATCGCGGCGACGCGGCCCGCGGCGGGAAGGAGCGACGCCCCCGCCATCAGAACAGCCCCTGGTAGACGCCGCCGTCGTTGACGATGTTCTGGCCGGTGATGAACCCCGCCTTCGCGCCGCACAGGAAGGAGACGAGATCGCCGCATTCCGACGGATCGGCGAAGCGCCCGGCGGGGCAGGTCTTCTTGCGGTCCTCGACGATGGCCTCGTAGGTCGTGTTGCCGCGCTTGGCGTGGCCGTGGAGGTTCGTGTGCAGGGCGTCGGTGTCGAAGAGGCCGGGCGCGACCGAGTTGATCACCACGTTGTGGGGGATCAGCTCGCGCACCATCGAGGCGATGGCGCCCGACAGCGCGAGGCGTGCGGCGTGGCTGTGGGCGAAGCCCACCTGCGGGAACTTGATGAAGCTCACCGTGATCGAGACGACGCGGCCGAACCTGCGCTCGGCCATGCCGGGTGTCGTGCGGGTGATCAGGTCGATCATCGAGTGGAAGTGGCCGTCCCACCACCACAGCCAGTCCTCGCGCGACCAGGTGCGGAAGTCGCCCGGGACCTGCCTTATGCCCGGGTTGCACACCAGGATGTCGGGCGCCGGGCAGGCGGCCAGCAGCCGGTCGCGCGCCTCCGCCTCGTTCAGGTCGCCCGCGACGATGTCCACCTCGACACCGAAGGCGGCGCGGATCTCCTCCGCCGTCTGCGCCAGCGGCCCCTCCCGCCGGGCGTTCAGCACGAGGTTCACCCCCTCGCGCGCCAGCGACTCCGCGCACGCCCGCCCGAGCCCCTGGCTCGCCGCGCACACGATGGCGCGCCTCCCCGCGATCCCCAGATCCATCGTTTTCTTCCTTCTCTCGTTGTCGTCACAGGAGCCCGAGGTCGGCGAGGCCGCGGCGCAGGCCGTCGAGCGGCGCGCCCTCGAGCGCGCGCAGCGGCTGGCGCGGACGCCCGCCGCCCGGGCGGCCGAGCATGTCCATCGCGGCCTTGGTCGCGGGGTAGAGCGTGCGGCCCTCCGACACGAACAGGTCGGTGAGGCGACGGCCGGTCGCCTGGAGCGCCTCGGCGGTCTCGGTGCGGCGCTCGAGCGCGGCGTGGAAGATGTCGAGGCAGCCGTCCCAGACGTTGGGGAAGCAGTCGATCGTCCCGTCCGCGCCGAGCATCACCGCGGGCGCGCCGTAGACCGAGGACGGCCCGCAGAAGACGCGGATCTCGTCCTTCACGGCGAGCATCGTGGCGTAGAAGTTGTTCCAGTCGCCCGAGCTCTCCTTGATGGCGACCACCGTCTCGAGCTTGGCGAGACGCGCGGCGAGCGCGGGCGAGACCGCGTTCACGGCGTTGCCGGGGATGTTGTAGACCATGATCGGCAGGTCGACCGCCGCCGAGACCTCGGCGAAATGCGCGTAGATCTCCTCGTCCGAGAGCTTGACGAAGTAGGGCGGCAGCACGAGCACGCCGTCGGCGCCCGCCGCCTTCGCGGCCCGGGCGAGGTCGATCGTCTCGTGGGCGGTCACCGCGCCCGTGCCGACGATGCAGGTGCCGCGCCCGGCGACCGCCTTCACGGCGTCCGCGTAGAGCGCCTTGCGCTCGGCGTGCGAGAGCGCCCAGAACTCGCCGGTGCAGCCGCACGCGACGACGCCGGTGGCGCCGGCGGCGAGCAGGTGGTCGATGTTCGCGCGAAGGGCGGCCGAGTCGATCGCGCCGGTGTCGTCGAAGGGTGTGGTCAGAGCCGGCATCGGGCCGGACCACGTCACGCTGTCCCTGTTCATCGGGGTTCTCGTCGCTGGAGAGGAGAGGTCTCGTTCGGGTGTCAGGAGGCGCGCGCCAGCGCGCCCTCGGCGGAGAGCTCGTCGACCACCTCGTCGAGGGCCTCGCGGGCGCGGCCCACGATCTCGGCGATCTCGGCGGAGGTGACGACGAAGGGCGGCGAGAAGGCGAGCGTGTCGGAGGACGGCAGCGCGCGCGAGATGAGCCCGCGCTTCAACGCCGCCTTGATCACCCGCGGCGCGACCTTGAGTGCCGGGTCGAACCGCGTCGCCGGCTCGCGCCTCGCCACCAGCTCGACGGCGGCGACGAGGCCCTCGCCGCGGACCTCGCCCACGAGCGGGTGATCGCCGAAGGCGTCGGCGAGCGCCGCGCGCATCTCGGCGCCCCGCTCGCGGGCGGCGCCGATCAGGTTCTCGTTCTCGATGATGTCGAGGTTGGCGAGCGCCGCCGCGGCGGCGAGCGGGTGGGCGGTATAGGTGTAGCCGTGGCCGAAGGGCCCGTGCGTGCGCCCGGCGCCCGCGATGACCTCGTAGACCTTCTGCGAGACGACGCAGCCCGAGAGCGGCACGTAGGCGGAGGTGACGCCCTTGGCGATCGTCATCAGGTCGGGCTCGATGCCGTAGACCTCGGACCCGAACATGGTGCCGAGCCGCCCGAAGCCGCAGATCACCTCGTCGACGATGAGGAGCACGTCGTGGCGGCGCAGCACCTCCTGGATCGCCGGGAAGTAGCCCGCCGGCGGCACGATGACGCCGCCGGCACCCTGGATCGGCTCGGCGATGAAGGCGCCGACCGTGTCGGGCCCTTCCGCGAGGATCATGTCCTCGAGCTCGCGCGCCAGCCGCGCGACGAAGTCCGCGTCGCTCGCGCCCGGCTCGGCCTCCCACAGGCGGTAGGGTGCGCGCACGTGGCGGGCGAAGTCGAGCGGGATGCCGAAGCCCTTGTGCAGGCCCTCGAGCCCGGTGAGGCTCGCCGCCGCCAGCGTCACGCCGTGATAGCCGCGGTTCCTCGCGATGATCTTGCGCTTGCCCGGCTTCCCGCGCGCTGCGTTGTAGTACCAGACGAGCTTGACCTGGGTGTCGTTGGCGTCCGATCCCGAGGAGCCGAAGAACACCCGCGCCATGCCCTCGGGGGCCGCCTCCACGATGCGCGCGGCGAGGATCGCCGGCGTGTCCGTGCTCATCGACGAGAAGCCGTGGTAGTAGGGCAGCGTCACCGCCTGATCGCGGATGGCGTCGGCGATCTCGGCGCGGCCGTAGCCGACGTTGACGCACCACAGCCCCGCCATGGCGTCGAGATAGCTCCTGCCCTCCGTGTCGGTGAGGGTGATGCCCTTGCCCTTCACCATCATCGGTCCGCCCGCGCGGGCGTGGTCCTCGAGATTGGTGAAGGGATGGAGGACGTAGGCCCGGTCCAGGGCGGCGGCGTCGATGTTGAGGGGGCGTGCCATCGTGGGCTCCGTTGGTGATCAGGCGGCCGCGGGGGCGCCCGCGCGCCCGAAGGTCGCGGGAAGGCGTGCCTCGCTCGCGGCGCAGAACAGGTGCAGGCGCTCGGCCTCGAGATCGAAGGGGACGCGCTCGCCGATCGCGAGCGCGACGTCGGCGCCGGCGCGGGTGACGAGCGAGCCCGCCGGGCTCTCGACGACGACGATGGTCTCGTGGCCCGTGGGCTCGACGAGGCGCACGGTGCCGACGAAAGGCCCCTCGCCCAGCGTCACGTCCTCGGGGCGCACGCCGAGCGCCACCTTGCGCTCGGGAAGGGCGCCGTCCTCCAGCGAAACCGGCAGGTCCGTGCCGGCGCAGCGGAAGGCGGCGCGGCCGGGCTCGCCCGTCATCTCGCCGGAGAGGAAGTTCATCGGCGGCGTGCCGATGAAGCCCGCGACGAACATGTTCGCCGGGCGGTCGTAGACCTCCTTGGGCGGCGCGTATTGCTGCAGTACGCCGTCGCGCATGACCGCGATCTTGTCGGACATGGTCATCGCCTCGAGCTGGTCGTGCGTGACGTAGACGAAGGTGCGCCCGACCCGGCGATGCAGCTCGATCAGCTCGGCGCGCATGTGCGCGCGCAGCTTCGCGTCGAGATTCGAGAGCGGCTCGTCCAGCAGGAAGACCTGCGGATCGCGCACGAGCGCGCGTCCGAGCGCGACGCGCTGCTGCTGCCCGCCCGAGAGCTGGCGGGGCTTGCGCGCGAGCAGGTGCTCGAGCTGGAGCGTGCGCGCCACCTGGGCGACCTTCTCCTCGCGCTCGGGCTTCGCCACGCCGTGCTTCTTGAGCGGATAGGCGATGTTCTCGCCCACCGTCATGTGCGGGTAGAGGGCGTAGGACTGGAACACCATGGCGATGTCGCGCTTGCCCGGCGCCACGTCGTTGACGACGCGGTCGCCGATGGCGATCGTCCCGCTCGTGGGGAACTCGAGGCCCGCGAGCATGCGCAGCGTCGTCGTCTTGCCGCAGCCCGACGGGCCGAGCAGGCTGACGAAGGCGCCGTCCTCGATCACGAGGTCGAGCCCCTCCACCGCGACCGCGGCACCGAACGCCTTGCGGACCTTGTCGAAGCGCACCTGCGCCATGAAGCCTTTCCTCTTTCTTCTCGTCTTACGGTTGCGCCGCCTCAGCCCTTCACCCCACCCGCGCCGAAACCGCGGGTGAGATAGCGCTGGAGGAAGGCGAAGATGACGATCAGGGGGATGCTCATCATGACCGAGGCGGCCATGAGCAGCGACCATTCGATGTTGAAGGAGGACACGAGCATGTTCATCACGCCCGTCGTCAGCGGGCGCGCCGCGTCCGTGTTCACGAGGACGAGCGCGAACAGGTACTCGTTCCAGGCCAGGATGAAGGTGAACAGCGAGGTCGAGATGATGCCCGGCAGCGCCTGCGGCAGGATCACGTCGACGAAGGCGCCCATGCGCGTCGCGCCGTCCACCAGCGCGGCGGATTCGAGGTCGTCCGGGATGCCCTGCATGAAGGAGCGCAGCAGCCAGATCGCGTAGGGCAGCGAGAAGGTCGTGTAGGCGATGACCAGGCTGAAGAGCGTGTTCGCCACGCCGATCCAGACCAGCATCAGGTAGAGCGGCAGGATCAGGACGACCGAGGGCAGGAGATAGGTGAACAGCACCAGCTGCGCCAGCCGCTCGCGTCCGGGATAGCGGAAGCGCACCAGCGAATGCGCGGCGAGCGTCGCGGCGGTGACGACGAGCACCGTCGTCACCGTGGCGATGACGAGCGAGTTGCGCATGTAGGTGAGGAACGGCGTGCGCTCGAGGAGCGTCCAGTAGTGCTCGAAGGTCACCTCGCCCGGCCAGAAGGTCGGCGGGATGCGGAAGAGCTCGAACTGGGGCTTGACCGAGGTGATCATCATCCACACGAGGGGGAAGGCGACCACGAGGACGATGCCCCAGGCGAAGGCGTTCCAGGCGAGGCGGCGCAGGATGCGTGTCATCGTCCCGCCTCCTTCTCCTCGCGCCCGGTGACGCGCAGGTACCCGATCATGAAGACGAGCATGACGATCATCATCGTCACGGCGACCGCGGAGGCCCGGCCCATGTCGTTGAGCCCGAACGCGTCCTTGTAGACCATGAGCGGCAGCGTCTGGGTCGAGATCAGCGGGCCGCCGCCGGTGAGCAGGAAGATCAGGTCGAACTCCTTGAAGTCCCAGATCGCGCGGAGCAGGACGATGACGACGAGGACGTCGCGCAATTGCGGGAGCGTCACGTCGAAGAAGCGCGCGATCGGGCCGGCGCCGTCGATCTTGGCCGCCTCGTAGAGCGGCTCGGGAATGGTCTGGAGGCGCGCCAGCACCGCGATGACCACGAAGGGGAAGTACTTCCACGCGCCCACGACGACGACGCTGATCATGGCGTTGGGCATCGAGCCGAGATAGTCGAGCGGCATGTCGATGATGCCCACCCACATCATCATGTGGTTGAGGATGCCGTAGAGGTCGTTGAACAGCCACCGCCAGACCAGCACCGCGACGACGGTGGAGACGAAGTAGGGAAACAGGATCAGGCTGCGCGCCAGCGCGCGGAAGACCATGTTCTGGTGCAGCACGAGCGCGACCGCGATGCCGAAGAAGACCTGCAGCGTCAGCGTGCACACGGTCCAGATCACGGTGTTGAGCAAAGACCGCCAGAATTCGCCCGACGCCATCAGCGTGGCGTAGTTGTCCAGCGCCACGAAGTCGCCCTGCAGCGTCGGCGTGTAGATGGAGAACAGGCTCAGGTAGATCGCCGAGACGAGCGGATAGACGATCACCATGCAGAAGATCACCACCGACGGTGCGATCAGCAGGAGGCCGAGGAGTGCGTAGCGGCGGTCGAGAGCCGAGCCGAGGGACGAGCCGGTCCCGGCCGTGCCGGTGAGGGCGGTAGCGGTCATGACGGATCCGGAAAAGGGGGCGACGCCGGGCTGATGGAGGGTGCGGCCGGCCCGGCGTCGCGCGTGACGAAGGGAGACGAGAGGCGAGCGCCGCCCGATCAGCCCTTCATCAGTTCCTCGAGGCGCATGGCCGTGTCGGAGACGACGGCGTCCATGGCATCCCCGTTCATGACGTAGCGCTGCACCGCGTCGGCCAGCACGTGCGAGGCGACGATCTGGCCGGCCTTGGTATTGGGCTTGTGCGCGGTCGATTCCCAGCCGAGGTTGTGGCCCGCGGCGGCCGCGGCGGCCATGCGGTCGACGTCGTCCGAATACTTCTGGATGATCTCGTTCTCCTGGTAGGCGGGCATCGACGAGATCGTCTTCAGTACCGGCAGCACGTGGCCCGGCGCGGCGTGGAGCTGGCGGATGTAGCCGTCCGGCTCGAAGAGGTGCGCGGCGAGCTTCTTCGTCAGCTCCATGTTCGGCGCGTCCTTGGGGATCATCACCGAGGGGAAGTCGTTGAAGGTCCAGTGCGGCACGTCCTCGGACACGGTCGGGTACTCGTGCGCCGCGACGAAGTCCGCGATGCCGGGGTTCTGCGCGTTGACGTTGGCGAGGACGCGGCCGGTGTAGAGACCCGTCGCGGTCGCGCCGGAGACGAAGGCCGTGAGGCTCTCGCCCCAGGAATAGGCGGTCGCGCCCGGCGGGCAGAGCTCGCGCATCGACTTGTAGAACTCGAGCGCGTTGCGGAACTCGGCGGAATCGACCGCGACCTCGAGGTCGGGGGAGAAGATCATGCCGCCCGCGCCGTGCACGAAGCAGATGAACACGAGGCTCGTCATCGAGTTGCGCGCGTAGGGAAGCGGCGCGCCGTAGATCCCGCCGCCCTGCATCTTCTGGGCCGCGTCGCGCAGCTGGTCCCAGGTGCGCGGCACGGCGTCGATCCCGGCCTTCTCCATCAGGTCGGTGCGCACCCACATCATGTTGGCCGCGGAATTGCCGATGCCCGTGCCGGCGTGCTGGCCGGGGGTGATCTCGTAGACCTTGTTGGCGCCCTCGTAGTACTTCTCGGGGCCGATCATCGCGATGACGTCGTCGAAGGGCTCGAGAAGGCCGTTCTGCCAGTAGTTGGACACCGCGAACGAGGGCAGGTGGGTGACGACGTTCGGCGCCTGGCCGGACGCGAAGGCGGCGGCCATCTGGGCCGGGTAGCCCTCGTCGGAGGTGCTCTCGAACAGCACCTTCACGCCGGGATTGGCCGCCTCGAAGGTCGCGATCTGGTAGGCGTAGGCTTCGGCCTGCGCCGGCGCCGTCTGCGGCGACCACCAGCGCAGGGTCGTCTCCTGCGCCTGCGCCCGGCGGATGCCCGGCATGGCGGCGGTGAAGCCGGCCGCGCCGATGCCGGCGAGCACGGTCCGCCGCGAGACCCCCCCGCGCGTCGTCGTGATGAGGTGCGAAGTCTTGTTCGTCATGGTGCGCTCCGATCCAGAGGGCGACGGGTTGCGACGAGGGTCGCTCCCGTTTCTCGTACATTCGTGCGCATAGCGAACAAAAGTCCGGGAGCCGCGCAAGGGCGAAATCGCCAAGAGGGCCTTCGAAACGGCGATTTCCGGGAATTCTACCGCGCGTCTGCGATGCCCGACCGTTCCAGCGCGGCCAGCTCAACGCCTGCGCGCGACGGCGTATCCGCCCGGTTGTTCGAGAACGCAGCGTATCCGCGGTACGCTCAGGCCGGTACGGCTTGCGCAGCCGCGCCTGCGACGAAGCGGCCCGGGTCGTAGGGCCCGAGATCGAGCTCGGGCCGCTCGCCGCGGATCGCCTGCGCCGCGAGGCGGGCGACGAGCGGCCCGAGCGTGTAGCCGGCGTCGCCGGGCACGGCGACGAACAGCCCGCGCGGCCCGGCGGGGCCGATGATCGAGGCGCCGTCGCAGGTCGTGTTCACGCCGGCCCAGGTGCGGATCACCCGCGCCTGCGCGATGCCCGGCGCGAGCCGCGCGGCGAGCGCGAGATTGCCGAGGATGCTCGCGCGCTCGACCCGGGGCGGGCCCTCCCCCGCGAGCCGCGCCGGCCAGCCTCCGCCGACGACGACGTGGCCGCTGGCGAGCTGCTTCAAGGTGATCATCCGCTCCGCGTGCTGGACGAGATGGCGCACCACGGGGGCGATCGGCTCCGTCACGTTCATGTGGAGCGGCTCGGCACTGGTGGGGATCGTTACGCCGAGCTGGGCCGCGAGCGCGCCGGTCCCGGCTCCGGCGGCGAGGACGACGCGTGCGGCGCGCACCACGCCGCGCGACGTCTCCACGCGAAAGCCGTGGCCCTCCTCGGAGAGGCGCACGACCCGCGTCTCCCCGGCGAGCCGCGCCCCCGCGCCGAGGGCGGCGCGGGCGAGGGCGGCATTGGCGAGGAGCGGGTTCAGCTTGCCTTCGTCGGCGCAGAGCTCGGCGCCGTAGACGGCATCGGGATCGAGATAGGGCGCGAGCTGCAGGAGATCGTCGCGCCCGACCATCGCGACGTCGAGGCCGAGCGCGCGCTCGCGGTCGCACTTGCGCCCCAGGAAGTCGTACTGCGCCTCGTTCTCGGCGATCATCAGGCCGCCGGAGCGCTTGAGCTCGAAATCGGCGCCGAGCTCCCGCTCGAGGCTCGTCCATAGCCGCGCGGCGGCGACGTAGAGCGGCAGCGCGCGCTCCAGCGCGGGGACCTGGTCGGGGTAGAGCCGGATGAAGCGGCTCTGCATCTGGACGTGGAGGCTCCCCGCATTGGCGGTGGTGCCCGCGTGGCGCCCGTCGTCGAGGAGGAGGACCTCCTCGCCCGCCTGCGCCAGGAGGCGCGCCAGCGCCAGCCCGACGACGCCGCCGCCGACGACGGCGAGGTCGACGGCGGGAGGGAGCGTCGTCATCGCGTCCGCCCGTCGGCGTCCGGCGCGGCGCGGCGGGCGGCGAGCGCCCGCATCAGCCCGACGTCGCGGGCGCGCACGCCTTCTTCCCAGCGCTCGAGCGGAAGCGCGGCGCGGCGCTCGGCGTGGACGCGCGCGACGAGGTCCTCCGTCCAGGGATCGTCCTGCCCGCGCTCCGACCCCATCCGCGCATAGGCCGCGCCCATGCGCTGCGCATGCGCCGCGATGCCGCCGCGCACGTTGAGGTCGGCGGTGGCGAAGGGACCGACGACGGACCAGCGCAGGCCGAGCCCGTCGCGCACGATCGTGTCGAGGTCGTTCGCGCCGATCACGCCGTCGCGCACCAGGCAATAGGCCTCGCGCAGCAGCGCCCCCTGCAGGCGGTTGTAGACGAAGCCCTCGACCTCGCGTCCGAGCCGCACCGGGAGCATGCCGCAGGCGGCGAGGAGCCGCTCGGCCGCGTCCATGGTCTCGCCCGCGGTGAAGGGCGCGGGCACCAGCTCGATCACCGGGATGAGCGTCGGTGGATTGCCGGGATGGGCGACGAGGCAGCGCGCGCGGGCCGCCTCGGGCAGGTCGGCGGCGAAGCGCGAGGCGCCGATCGCCGAGGAGGCGCTCGCCAGGACCGCGTCCGCGGGTGCGGCAGCGGCGATCTCGGCGAAGAGCGCACGCTTCACGCCCGCGTCCTCGGGGGCGCATTCCATCACGAGGACGGCGTCGGCGACGCCGTGGGCGAGGTCCGCCGTCGCCTCGATCCGGCCCCGCACCGCGGCGGCGTCGCCGTCGAAGAGGCCGTGGGCCGCGAGATCGTCGAGCCGGAGCGCGATCTCGCCGTCCACCGCCGCGCGGCGTCCCGGATCGGGGTCGACGACCCGCACGCGATGCCCGGCGCGCGCGAAGACGAGGGCGAAGGCGACGCCGATGGAGCCGGCGCCGATCACGGCGAAGCAACGGGTGGTCATCTGCTGTCCTGGGCGGAAGCGGGCGCGTGATCCCGGGCGTGGCGGGCGAGCTCGGCGTGGGTGCAGAACCACACGTCCCCCTTCGCCTTGGCGTGGCGGATCAGCTCCTCGAGGATGAAGATGCGCGAGCGGTAGCCGATGACGAAGGGATGCATCACGAGCTGGAAGACGCCGCCCTCCTCCCAGGCGGCGTCGAATTCGCGCCGGAAGACGTCGAGCACGGCGGCGGGCGGCGTGTGGGGCCGCGTCGGCGGGTTGCGGTTGAAGAGGAGGTAGACCGCGTCGTCCCGCAGCCACTCGACGGGGATCTCGACGACCCCCGTCGCCTCGCCGTCGAGCAGGAGCTCGTAGGGCTCCTCGTCGGCCATCATGGACGAGTCGTAGAGGAGGCCCATCTCGCGCACGATGCGGATCGTGTCGGGGCTCAGGTCCCAGTTGGCCGAGCGCAGACCGACCGGTTCCGTGCCGCTCGCGCTGCGCAGCACGTCGCGGGCACGCTCCATCAGCGCGCGCTCGTCCTCGTAGGCGATGAGCGAGTTGTTCTCGTGGATCCAGCCGTGGATGCCGATCTCGTGGCCCTGCGCCGCGATGCGGCGGGGCTCGTCGGGGTCGATCAGCGCGCAGACGGCCGGCACGAAGAAGCTCGCGGGGACGTCGTGGCGCGCAAGGAGATCGAGGATGCGCGGCACGCCGACGCGCCGCCCGAACTCGCCCCAGGCGATGCGCCCCATGGCGCGCCCGCCGGCGCCCATCTCGAAGGTCTCGTGGTCGCAGTCGAAGGACAGGGCGACGGCGCAGCGCTTGCCGTTCCAGGAAGGCGGGCGCAGGCGCCGCCCGGCCCGCACGCGCCCGACGAGGGCGCGCCAGTCCTCCTCCGGCCATTGCCAGGAGGGAAGGGGTGGCCGCTCGCCCATCAACCTTCCTCACGAAGCCGCATCATCGCGGCGTAGGCGGGGCGCGCCTGCGCCGCCTCCCAGAGCGCCGCGACGGCGGGCGTCGCGTCGAGCGCGCCCGGCGCCGCGCGCAGGTAGAACAGGATCGAGGCGACGTTGAGGTCCGCCACCGTGAAGCGCCCGCCCACGAGATGCCCGCCGCCTGCGACGAGCGCGGCGTCCAGAGCGGCGAGCGGGCGGGCGAGCGCCGCCAGCGCCGCGTCCCGCGCGGACGGGTCACGATCGGGCTCGGGGCGGTTCAGCGTATGGACGAGGACCTCGTGGGCGTTGGGCTCGAGCTCGGTCGCCGCGAACAGCGTCCACATCGTCATCAGCCCGTCCTCGTCCTTGGTCCGAGGGCCGAGCGGCGTCTCGAAGGCCTTGGCGAGGTGGAGGTTGATCGCGAGCGATTCCGTCAGGACGAGCCCGTCCATCTCGAGGACGGGCACGCGCCCCATCGGGCTCAGAGCGCGGAAGGCGGGGGAGCGCGTGCCCCCCTCGCCCGGCGCCGTCTTCACGTGCGTGTAGGGAACGCCCAGTTCCTGCGCCATCCACAGGACGCGGGAGGTGCGGGTGCGTGCGATGCCGTGGATGGTGAAGCTCATGGGGGCGTTCCCGCTCTTTCGATGTGGCCTTCAGCCGGTGGCTCGGCGGGCCTGCGCGCCGTGCTTCTTGAGGTAGGCCCGCCAGGTCGTCGCCCAGCGCGCGGGATCGTCGAGGGCGGAGCCGTCGATGGCGTGGATCGCCGCGTTGTGCGGCGCCGCCTTGACGTGGTCGGGGTTCTCCCGCGCTTCCTTCGCGACCTGGGCGATCACGTCGCACCAGGTATCGATGTCCTCCTTCGACCACATCTCGCCGGCTTCCGGCGTGAAGGGCTCGGGCACGAGCCAGGGCTCGTGGGCGAGCCAGGGCGCGTCGACGCCGAAATCGACCATGCGCGCGGAGAGCTCGGCGACGCCGATGCCGGTCTCCTCCTTGAGCTTCTCCAGCGAGTAGCGCGTCATCTCGAGGCGCCACGCGTCGAGATGCGGGTGGGACTTCGTCACGCCGTCGATGGCGAGGAGCCGCTTCTCCATGTAGTTGTTGGCGAGAACGGAGATGTCGGAGGCCTCCGCTATGCCCTCGGCCCCCATCGCACGGGCCCAGGCATAGGCGCGCATGACGATGTGCAGGTTGCCGAAGAACTCGCGCACCTTGCCGATGCTCATCTCGCGGTCGTAGTCGAGGCCGTAGAGGCCGCTCGCCTCGTCCTTGACGACGACGGGCTTGGGCAGGAACGGCGCCAGCTCCGCCGAGCAGCCATAGGCCCCCGTCGCCGGGCCGCCGCCGCCCTTCGGACCGCCGAAGGTCTTGTGCAGCATGAACATGCAGGCGTCGAAGCCGAGATCCCGGGCGCGGATCTTCGACATCACGCCGTTGAAGTTGGCGTGGTCGTAGAAGGCGAGCGCGCCGGCCTCCTTGGCGAGGCGCACCCACTCCTTTATCTCGGGATTGTAGATGCCCATGTCGTCGGGGTTGTTGAGCATCAGCGCCGCCGTGCGGTTCGACAGCGCGGCCTTCAGCGCGTCGATCGACGGGTAGCCGTTCTCCTCGAGCATCAAGGTGATCACCTCGAACCCGGACGTCGCGGCGGTCGCCGGGTTGCAGGGATGCGCCTGGATCGTCGTGATGATCTGGTTGCGCTGCTCCAGCTCGCCCTTCGCCGCGAAATAGCCGCGCGTCACGGCGGTCTGCGTGTAGGCCGCGTGCGCGCCGCCGGCGGCCTGGAACACGAACTGGTCCATCCCCGAGAGCTGGCGCAGGATCAGGTCGAACTCGTGCACGATCTCCAGGATGCCCTGGAGCGTGCGCGGGTCCTGGTAGGGGTGCATGTCCGCCATCTGCGGCCGCAGCGAGATCTGCTCGGAGAGGCGGGAATTGTACTTCATCGTGCAGGTGCCGAAGAGGCTGATGTTCATCATCCCCAGCACCTCCTGCGACAGATGCAGGTAGTGGCGCAGCACGTCCGGCTCGCTCATCTCGGGCAGCGCCGGCTTCGCGCGCCGCCGCATGCCGGCGGGCACGAGCGCGGACGCCTCGCCGACGGCAGCGGCGACGTCGGCCTCGGCGGCGGGGAAGACCGCGCCGCGGCGGCCCGCGACGCCCATCTCCATGACGACCGGCTCGTTCCAGCGGGCTTGCGTGACCTCGCGGGGATTGCTCATCGCACAGCCTCCTTCAGGGCGTCGACCAGCCGATCGATCTCGGCCTGTCCGTGGATCTCGGTGATGCAGTAGAGCGCGGCCTGGCCCAGCCCGGGGAAGTCGGCGGAGATGTCCTTGCCGCCGAAGATGCCCTTCTCGAGCAGGGCCTCGTTCACCTGCGCGACGGTCTTGGCCGTTCCGTCGAAGCGCACGACGAATTCCTTGAAGAAGCCCGTCGGGAAGACGACCTCGACGCCCGGCACCTCGGCGATGCGCTTGGCGGCGTAGTGCGCGCGCTGGATGATCAGCTCGCCGATCTCGCGGAAGCCCTCGGGCCCCATCAGCGACATGTAGACGGCGCTCGCGATGGCGGTGAGGTAGACGGAGTTGCCCGTCCAGTCCTTGCCCTCCTCGCGCATGCCGTAGGACGACTGGTGGGCGAGGCACAGGCCGAAGCCGACCTCGCCGGGCACCGAGGTGCCGGTGATCGAGACGTTGAGCGTCGGGTATTCGCGGGCGTAGGCCTCCTCGTCGCGCGAGGCGATGAAGCCGCCCGCGCCCCCGCCGCAGTTCATGTGGGCGCCCAGCGTCTGGATCGTGCCCACGACGATGTCCGCGCCGTAGTCCGAGGGCGGGGCGAGGATGCCGAGCGAGATCGGGTCGACGCCGACGATGGTGATGGCGCCGTGCCGCTTCGCCGCCGCGGCGATCTCCGCGCCCCGGCTCTCGATCGTGCCGAGGAAGCCCGGGCTCTCGAAATAGACGCCCGCCACGTCGTCCCCGAGCTTCGCCGCGAGATCGTCGAGGTCGAGGAGGCCGGTCTTCGGGTCGAAGGCGATCGTCTCCACCGCGATGTGGCTCGCCATCTGGACCGGTTCGCAATATTGCCGCACGACCGCGAGCCGCTCCGGGTCCATCGAGGCGGGGACGAGGAGCCTGCGGCGCCCGGTGATGCGCGCGGCCATGCGCGCGGCGTTGCCGGCGGCGCAGCCCCAGGAATAGACGGGCAGGCCGACGAAATCCATGCCGACGAGCTCGCCGAGCTGGGCGCAGAACTCGAACCAGGCCTGGTTGCGGCCGTGGTCGGACATCGGCGTGCCCCACACGGAGGTGAGGAACTCGCTGCGCCCGGCGACCTCGTCGACGATGGCGGGAACGTGGTGCTGGTAGATGCCGGCACCCAGGAAGCTCAGGTTCTCCTCGCAGCTGCGGTTCTTGCCGAGCACCTTGAGGAGGTGCTTCTTCAGCTCGACCTCGGAGGGCAGCGCCGGCGGCAGGTCGAAGGTGCCGCGGAAGCGATGGTCCTCCGGGATCTGCACGAAGAGCTGCTCGATCGCGTTGGCGCCGATCGCCGCGAGCATCGCGTCCTTGGCCGCGGGAACCGAGTTCGGCATCCAGGGATGGGCGCGGGTCTGGTCCTGTCTCACCGTCTCCTCCTTCGCGCGGCCGTCCCGCGCGGGTTGTCTCTCGCGATGCGCCGGGTCGTGCGGCTCATGCCGCGATCCGCATCATGGTCGATTGGCCCGGCGCGGTCTCGACACGAATATAGCCGGCTAAATCATGGTCGAGCGCCGGGTCGCCGGTGTCGACGCGCAGCACCGGCGGATCGAGGCCGACGAGCTTCGCCACGCCGGTGACGACGACGATGTTCTCGCGCCCCACCGCCCGGATGACCTGCGGCCCGATCTGCTGGTTGCCGCGCCCGAAGAGGAAGCCCTGGCCGCCGGTGACGCCGACGACGATGGTCGCCCGCGCCCCCGCGACGAGGCGCGCGAGCCGCTCCTCCGTCACGTCCAGCGCGAGCGCGCGCCCGTCGATGGCGACGTCGACGCCGAGCAGCGTGCCCTCGAAGCCGATGGCGCGCTTGATGCGCCGCAGCGTCGTGCCGCAGCCCAGCACGTAGAGGCGCCCTCGCTCCATGCGCGCGGCGAAGCCGCGGGCGAAGGCGTCGAGCGCGTCCTCGTCGGAGGCCTGCGCGGAGGCCTTGCCGGCCTGCATCAGGGCCCGCTCGACGGGCGCGCGCGCGACGCCGTGGAGGCGGGCGCAGACGCGGTTCTCGGCGAGTCCCGCCTCGTCGAGATCCATCACCTCCGCCTCGCGGAAGCGCACCCGCGCGTCCCCCTCGGCGACGAGGCGGGCGATGTTGCCGGCGGCCTCGGGGCTCGCGGCGAAGACGGCGGAATGCATCTTCACGCCGGTGGGGATGCCGAGCATGGGCACGCGCTCGCCGATGCCGTCGAGGACGTTGCGCGCCGTGCCGTCGCCGCCGGCGAAGAGGAGGAGGTCGACGCGTCGCGCCGCGAGGGCGGTGGCGGCGGCGCGGGTGTCCTCGCCCGTGGTGTCGCCGGCGATGCTCACGGGCAGGATCTCGGGGGCGAGCCCCGCCTCGCGGCACGCGTCCGCACCCATGGCGCCGGGGCAGGCGAGGAGGCGGAACCGGCCGGCGAGGGGCGCGAGCTTCGCGAGCGCCCGCACGGCGCGGGCGTGCGAGGCGGGCGTCGCCCCGAGCGCGCGGGCGCGCGCGAGCGCATCGGCGCCGTCGGTCCCCTTGAGGCCGACGCGCCCGCCCATGCCGGCGATCGGATTGACGATGACGCCGATGCTGCGGCGGTCCACATCCCGCTCCCGAATTTGTTCGCAATGCGAACAGAAGTTTTCATCGAGGCAAACATAGCGGAGCGGCTCGCGGGCGCAAGACGCGATTTGCGCGTCAAAGCCGCCCGATCGGGTGCATGCGTGCCCGATGGAAATGCGTCATCCCCGCGGCCTTGAGCACGAGCCCGGCGATCCGCCAGCCGTCGGACGTGCGCACGAAGCGGTGATGGTACTGCGCCCACAACTCCCCGTCTGGTGCCCCGGAGCGGTAGCGGTGCCAGGCGTAGAGGAGGCAGGTCGAGGTCGCCTCGTCCCCGTCGAGCCGGATGCGGATGTTCGAGACATGGTGGCTGGTCGCGGCGAAGGTCTCGGCGAGCCCCTTCCTCACCGCGGCGCGGACGGCCTCGCGCCCGTGGAGATCCGGCGCGTCCGGCCCGTAGTCGACGCGCGCGTCCTGCGTGAAGAGGTCGGCGACGGCGTCGGGCTCGTTGCGGTCGAAGTGCCAGCAATAGGCGTGGATCGCGTCGGCGATGGCGGCGCGATCCTCGAGAGCGGCGAGGCGGGCGGCGAGGTCGTCGGGCATTCGGGCTCCGATGGGCGCGTGGAACGAGACCGGCCGCGCACGAGCGTGCGCGGCCGGCGAGGGTCACTCGATCACGATGAGGTCCTGGAAGCCGGTCGTCAGCGCCTCGCCGCCGTTCGGGCGCGCCACGATGCAGTCCTCCACGCGGGCGGAGAAGTTCCGGTCCTGGAAGATGCTGGGCTCGATCGTGAAGATCATGCCCTCCTCCACCATCGTCGTGTCGCCCTTGGTGAGGAAGGGCGGCTCGTGCACGTCCCAGCCGATGCCGTGGCCGAGCCGATGGCGGAAGAACGCGCCGTACCCCGCGTCCTCGATGACGGCGCGGGCGACGCGGTCGACCTCCTCGCAGGTGACGGCACCCGCCTTGAGCGCTGCGATGCCGGCGGCCTGCGAGTCCATGATCAGCCGGTGGACCTTGATCTGCTCGTCGCTCGGCGCGCCGAAGGAGACGGTGCGGCCGAAGTCGTAGCACATGCCGTCGTGGACGGCGCCGAAGTCGAAGAGCACGGAGACCGGCGCCGTGAGCACGCGCGGCCAGCTCTGCAGGCGCCGCCCGAACAGCATCGGGTGGTTGGGCCCGGTATTGTAGAGCGAGGTCGTGAAGGAGGGGCCGAGCGACCCGCGCTTCTTCATCTGGTAGTCGACCTCGGCGACGACGTCGAGCTCGGTCATGCCGATCTTGAGGTTGCCGATCACCGCGGTGAAGGCGTCCTCGGTGATCTTGCCGGCCGCGCGCAGCGTCTCGATCTCCTGCGGGCTCTTGATCGTGCGCAGCCGGCGCAGGATGCGCGTCGCCGACACGAAGCGCGCGTCCGGCAGGAGACCCTGGAGCTCGATCAGGCTCTCGGCCTCGGTGTCGTCGCTGACCGCGATGCGCGGGCGCTCGGGCAGGCGCGCCTCTGCGAGGATCCCCTTCACGAGCGTCGCCGGGTCGTCCCAGTCGCCGAGCACCCGCACGTCGTATGCCTCGATGCCGCCGGCGGCGCCGAACTCCACGGTCATCCGCGGCAGCGTCAGGATCGGGGCGCGGCCCGGCACGATCCAGGCGCCTTCGAGCCACATGCCGGGATGGAGGTTGCGGCCGTAGTTGGGGATGTCGCGGTGGATGCCGGTGAGGTAGTCGAGATCCGTGCCGATGGGCACGAAGGCGATGTCGGCTCCGTCGGCGACGAGCGCGGCGAACTTCTCCATGCGCTCCTGATAGGCGCCCATTCCAGGTCTCCTCGGGTTCAAGCGGGTGTGTCGTTGAGGTGGCAGGCGGAGAGCCGGCCCGGCGCGACCTCGCGCAGGGCGGGCGTCTCCTCGCGGCAGCGGGCCGTCGCGAAGGGGCAGCGCGGATGGAAGCGGCAGCCCGGCGGCGGCGCCAGGGGGGAGGGCATGTCGCCCTCGATGGGCGCGTAGACGGTGCGCCGGCGCTCGATGCGCGGCACGCCGGCGAGCAGCGCCTTGGTGTAGGGGTGATTCGGCGCGCGGAACAGCTCGGCCGCGGGGCCGCTCTCGACGATGCGGCCGAGATACATCACGAGCACCCGGTCGCAGACGTGCTCGACCACCCCGAGATCGTGGCTGATGAAGAGGTAGGTGAGCCCCAGCTCCTCGCGCAGGTCCATGAACAGGTTGACGATCTGCGCCTGGATCGAGACGTCGAGCGCCGAGACCGCCTCGTCGCAGACGAGGAGCTCGGGCTTCACCGCGAGCGCGCGGGCGATGCCGATGCGCTGGCGCTGGCCGCCGGAGAACTGGTGCGCGAAGCGGCCCTTGTAGGCGAGGTCGATGCCGCAGCGCTCCATCAGGCTCTCGACGTAGTCGTCGAGCTCGTCCGCCGCCACGATCCCGTGGACCTTGGGCGCCTCGCCGATGAGCGCGCCGACGCGCTTCCTCGGGTTCAAGGAGGAGAACGGGTCCTGGAAGATCATCTGGACCGCGAGGCCCGCCCCCTTGTCGCGCCGGCGCTCGCCGAGCGGCCGGCCGCGATGGAGGATCTCGCCGGCCGTGGGCCGCAGGATGTCCGCGATCATGCGCCCGAGCGTCGACTTCCCGCAGCCGGATTCGCCGACGACGCCCACGACCTCGCCCTCGCGGATGGCGAGGCTCACCTCCTCCACCGCGTGGACCTGCCGGGGCGGGCGCTCCAGCCCGAAGCGGGAGAGGACGCGCCCGACGAGGTCCTGGCCCTCGCCGAAGACCTTCGAGAGGCCGTGTGCCTCGATCAGCGCCGGCGGCTTCATCGCGCGGCCTCCGTCTCGACCAGGGGGAAGTGGCAGCGTGCCGCGCGGGCGGGGCCGACGGGGACGAGGTCGGGGCGCGCGAGGCAGGCCTCGGCGGCGTACGCGCAGCGCGGCGCGAAGGCGCAGCCGGGCGGCAGCTCCAGCAGCGAGGGCATGCGTCCGGGAACCTGCGGCAGCCGCTCGCGCCGGCCCGGCACCGGGACGGACGCGATGAGGCCGCGCGTGTAGGGATGCGCCGGCCGGTCGAGGACGTCGTCGACGGGTCCCTCCTCGACGATGCGCCCGGCATACATGACCGCGATCCGATCCGCGATGCCGGCGACGACCGCGAGGTCGTGGGTGATCCAGACGAGCCCCGTCCCGCGCTCGCGGCACAGGCGCTGGACCAGCGCGAGGATCTGGCCCTGGATCGTCACGTCGAGCGCCGTCGTCGGCTCGTCGGCGATGACGATGTCCGGCTCGTGCAGGAGCGCGATGGCGATGGCGACGCGCTGGCGCATGCCGCCGGAGAGCTCGTGCGGATAGGCGCGCAGCCGCTCGTCGGGCGCGGCGATGCCGACCTCCGCGAGGGCGTCGCGGACCTTGGCCCGCGCGGCGGCGCGGCTGACGGAGGCGTGGGCGAGCAGCGCGTCCGTCATCTGCGTCTCGATGCGCAGGACGGGGTTGAGCGTCATCATCGGGTCCTGGAAGACCATGGCGATGCGCCGCCCGCGAAGCGCCCGCAGCCGGGCGCGATCCGCGCCCACGAGCTCCTCGCCGGCGAGCTTCACCGAGCCGCCGACGATGCGGCCCGGCGGCTCGATCAGCCCGGTGATGGAGAAGCCCGTCATGGTCTTGCCCGAGCCGCTCTCGCCCACGAGGCCGAGGATCTCGCCGCGGCGCAGCGAGAGGCTCACACCGTCGACGACGTCGAGCCGTCCGGCCTCGGTGAAGAAGGCCGTGCGCAGGTCCGCGACCTCGAGCGTCGGCGTGGAGTCGCTGGCGGAGGTCATCGCGCGAGCCTCGGGTTGAGCACGTCGCGCAGGCGGTCGCCGATGACGTTGATGGAGACGATGGTGACGAGGAGGACGACGCCCGGCAGCAGGCTGATCCAGTAGCGCCCGCTCTGCATGTAGTCGAAGCCGTTGGCGATGAGCAGCCCGAGCGAGGGCTGCGTCGGCGGCAGCCCCAGACCGAGGAAGGAGAGCGTCGCCTCGAGCGAGATGGCGGAGGCCACCTGCACGGTCGCGACGACGAGGAGGGTCGGCAGGCAGTTCGGCAGGAGATGGCCGAGGACGATGCGCACGTGCCCGAGCTTCAGCCCGCGCGCGGCCTCGATGTACTCCCGCGAGCTCTCCACCAGCGCGACCGCGCGCACGGTGCGGGCGAAGTAGGCCCATTGCACCACGACGAGGGCGAAGATGATCTTGTCGACGCCGCGCCCGAGGATGACGAGCAGGATGAGCGCGACGAGGATCGTCGGGAAGGAGAGCTGCAGGTCGACGACGCGCATGATGGTCGCGTCGAGCCACGACCCGCGATAGGCCGAGATCAGCCCCACCGCGGCGCCGATCAGCAGCGCGATGACGCCGGACGCGAGGCCGACGAGGAGCGAGATGCGCAGGCCGTAGAGGATGGCGGAGAGGATGTCTCGGCCCTGCCCGTCGGTGCCGAGCCAGTAGACCTGGCCCGAGAAGCTCTCCGAGCCCGGCGGCAGCAGGTTGTCGAGCAGGTCGACCTGGGTGAGGTCGTAGGGGTTCTGCGGCGCGATCCAGGGCGCGAGGAGCGCCGCGGCGACGATGAACGCGAAGACGACGAAGGCGATCGTCGCGATGACGGAGCGCAGGTAGGCCTTCGCGACGGCGGCGACGGCGCTCGCCTTCGCGGGGCGCGGTGCGGCCGCGGGCACGCCCGGCGCCGCACCGTCCGGACGGGTGACGGTGCCGGCACTCATCGACGCCCTCCGCCCAGGCGCACGCACGGATCGAGGATGGAGTAGAGGATGTCGACCAGGAGGTTGATGATCACGAACATGAACACCACGAAGACGAGGTAGCCGACGATCAGCGGTCGATCGAGCACCGCGATGGCGTCGATGAGCATCTTGCCGACGCCGGGCCAGGAGAAGATCGACTCCGTCACGACGGCGAAGGCGATGACGCCGCCGAACTCCATGCCGAGCACGGTGACGATCGGGATGAGGATGTTCTTCATCACGTGGACGGAGAGGATGCGCGCCTCGGACACGCCGTTGGCGCGGGCGAACTTCACGTAGTCGGCGTGCAGCACCTCGCGCATGCCCGCCCGCGTCAGGCGGATCACCATCGCCAGCATGAACAGCGACAGCGTGAAGGCCGGCATCAGGAGATGCGACAGGCCGTCGAGCGTCAGGAAGCTCACCTCGAGCCCGAGGATCGAGACGGTGTCCCCGCGCCCGATGGAGGGCAGCCAGCCGAGCTGGACGGAGAACACCATGATCAGGATGAGGCCGATCCAGAACACGGGCACGGAAAAGCCCAGCGTGGAGAGGCCCATGATCAGCCGGCTCGAGAACGCTTCCGGCCGCAGGCCCGCGAGGATGCCGAGCGGCAGCCCGACCCCGAGCGCGATGACGAGGGCGGCGAAGGCGAGCTCGAGGGTCGCCGGCAGGCGCTCCCAGATCAGGCTCATCGCCGGCACGCCGAAGGTGAAGGAGTTGCCGAGGTCGCCCGAGAGCGCATTGCCCACGAAGACGAAGTACTGCTCCCACACCGGGCGATCCAGGCCGAGATCGGCGATGATGCCGTTGACGCAAGCCTGGTTGCACTCCGACGAGGCGAATATGTAGACCGGGTTGCCGATGACGTTGACGCCGAAGAAGACGATCAGGGTCATCACGAACAGGACGAAGAGGCTCTGCACGAGGCGTCGTGCGATGAAGCCGATCATGGAGCCGCTCCGTCCCGTTCTTTCTTGCGAGGATCAGGGTGGCGACGGGTCAGTCGACCCGCCGCACCTCGATGGCGAGCGTGCGCTCGTTGGTGCGCGCGGCGTGCTCCAGCCCGCGGCGCATGGCCCAATGATTCACCTGGAAGTGCAGCGGGATGAGCGCGTAGTCCTCCATCCCGATGTTGATCGCCTCCTGCAGCAGCCGCAGGCGCTCGTCGCGGTCGATGGTGCGCTTGGCGAGGATCGAGCGCGCGTCGATGCGCGGGTTGGAGTAGCGGCCGAAGTTGCCGTTGCCGCCGCCGGTCGCCGCGTTGTAGGTCTCGAGGATGCCCGAGACCGTGTAGGTGGCTTCGCCCGCCACCGTGCCCCAGCCGGTGAGCGACATGGAGAATTTCGGCACGTCGTGCCCGGGGAAGCTGTCGGCGTGACCGCGGATCAGGTCGGAGAAGAAGATGTTGCGCGGCATCGTGTCGACGGCGGTCTTCACGCCGATGCGCGTCCACATCTGGGCGACCGCCTCGACGATGCGCGCATCGTTGATGTAGCGGTCGTTGGGGCCGTGCAGCGTGAGCTGGAAGCCGTCGCCGTAGCCGGCCTCGGCCATCAGCGCCTGCGCCGCCTCCGGATCGTAGGGATCGGGCTCCAGGCTCTCGTCGTAGCCGAAGAAGCCCGGCGGCACCACGTTGCGCGTCGGCAGGGAGGCGCCGCCCATGATGCGGTCGCGGATCGCCTCGCGGTTGATGGCGAGAGAGAGCGCCTTGCGCACGCGCCAGTCCCGCAGCGGGCTCGGCTGCATGACGTTGCCGTCGTTGTCGAGCACGTAGTCCTCGACGTCGCGATAGGCCGGCATGATGTAGATCAGCCGGTCCGACGGGATCGAGGAGACGGTGAAGTCCGGGTTCTCGCGCAGCGACGGCAGGTCGGCGGTGGGGGGATAGTCGATCATGTCGACGTCGCCGTTGAGGAGCGCCGCGAGGCGGGAGGCGTCCTGGCTGACCGGCCGGAACACGACCTCGTCCCACTGCACCTCGCCGCCCCACCAATCGGGGTTCTTGACGACGGAGATGCGGTCGCCCGAGCGAAACTCGTTGTAGAGGAAGGGCCCGGTGCCGATGGCGGCGTCGCCGGAATTGAAGTCCACGGAAGCCGTGACGCCGCGCGCCACGTGCTCCGCGACGATCGGGACCATGGCGAGGTCCTCGGCGACGGTCGGGTAGGGGCCGTCGGTGCGCACGCGCACCGTCAGGTCGTCGACCTTCTCCCAGGTCTTGCCGCCCTTGTCGAGGGTGAAGGCCGGGCTCGCGGGCGCGCCTTCGATGCCGCCGCGCAGGCGGTCGAAGGAGAAGATCACGTCGTCGGCTGTGAAGGGCTCGCCGTCGTGCCAGGTCACGCCCTCGCGCAGCTTGAATTCCCAGGTCGTGTCGTCGATCGCCTCCCACGAGACCGCGAGGCCGGGGGTCGGCTGCGAGGTCGAATCGAGGTTCACGAGCTTCTCGAAGATGTGCTCCTGCACCTGCAGGTCGGCCGACAGCTGGGTCCAGTGCGGATCGAGCGAGCTCGCCTCCGAGCGCACCCCGATCGTGAGCACCTCCTGCGCCGCCACCGACGCGGATGCGAGCATGGCGGCCATCACCACGGCACTTGCTAGTCTCTTCATGTCCCCTCTCCCACGACGCGCATGCGAGGCGGGCGGGCCGGTCGGGAGCGTGTGCTGCCGATACCGTCGCGCCCATTTTGTTCGCAATGCGAATTTACGTCCGCATGTCGCACAACACTACAAGCCGCGGCGACGCTGTCCAGCCCCTACTCGTGGAAAAATCGCCGCCTGCAGCAAGAGAAGTGTGCCAGGCCGGCAACCAGATGCAGCCAGCGGCCCGGCGGAGGAATTACAGTGCGAACATATGTTCGTATTTTTCGAGGCCGCATCCTCACGCGCGAGGTGGCGCTGGCGCACTCCCCGAGCCTCGCCGCCACTCTCGCGCGCCGTGGAGCACCCGCGGCTTCCTCGAACCCGAACCCGAGGCCGTGCGTTCATGCGCGGGCGAGAACCGCCCGGGTGGCCCGGGAGGACCGATGTCTCGGCGAAGCGACACCATCGATTTCTGGCGTGGGCTCGTGCTGGTCACGATCACCGTCAACCACATCCCGGGCAACGGCCTCGAGCACCTCACCCATCGCAATGTCGGCTTCTCCGATGCGGCGGAGGCCTTCGTCTTCATCTCCGGGCTGGCGCTCGCGATCATCTACGGGCCGCGCATCGCGCGCGACGGCATCGGCCCGGCCGCGCGGCGCAATCTGACGCGCGCCGGCGCGCTCTATCGGACGCATCTCGCGCTGACGGCTTTCGCGCTGGTGTCGTTCGCCGCGCTGTACGTCCTCACCGGGCACGAGGAGCTGCTCTCCGCGCACGGGCGCGCGCCCGCCTTCGAGGCGACGCCGGAGGCGCTCGTCGGGCTCGCCGCGCTGACCTACCAGATCGGCTACTTCAACGTCCTGCCGCTCTACGTGGTCCTCATGCTGGTGGCGCCGGCCTATTTCCTGGTCGCGCGTCGCCTCGGCACCGCGGTGATGCTCGCCGTGGCCCTCGCCGTCTACCTGGCCGGGCGGACCTTGCCAATCGAGCCGCCGTCGTGGCCGGAGGGGGCCGGCGGCTGGTTCTTCGATCCGTCGACCTGGCAATTCCTGTTCGCGCTCGGCATCGCCGCGGGCCTGCATTGGCGTGGCGCCGCGCCGCAGCGCTCGTCGGTCGTCGTCGGCGCCTGCGCCGGAATCGTCGCGCTCGCCTGGATCGTCGTGACGGACGCGTTCGGCGCGCTCCCCGGGCTGCGGGGCGACGTGATGCCGTGGCTCGATCTCGGCAAGAACCAGCTCGGCATCGGCCGCATCGTCCATTTCGCCGCGCTCGCCTATCTGCTCGTCGCCCTGCGCGTCGCCGACGCCGTCGGGCGCGGCCCGATCGGTGCGGAGCTGACGCGGCTCGGCCGCCACGGGCTGCCGGTCTTCGTCGCCGGCTCGATGCTCGCGGCGCTCGGCCAGGCGCTGACCATCATCGCGGCCGAAGGCCGTCTCGATGGCGTGCAGGTGATCGCGATGCTATACACGCTCGCCTCGATCGGCTTCCTCGTCCTGCTGGTACGCGTCCGCGAATGGTCCTCTCCAGTCTCGACCGCCGCGGCGCAGCCCGAGCCGGCACGGCTCCATCTGGCGTCGGCGCCCGTGCCCGTCTCCTCACGCACCGTCTCCTCGCGCGCGGTTTCCTCGCGCTCCTCGCGCCCGCCGCGATCCTGACCGGCGTCGTGGCGTTCGGGCCGATGCCGGCCCACGCCGCGCCCTGCGCCGAGATCACCGCCATCATCCGAGCGGAGACGCTGCCGCGGCTCGACGCGCACGCCGCCGGCCGCGGGTGGCGGGTCCTCGCGATCGGCTCGTCCTCGACCTTCGGGACGGGCGCGAAGTCGCCGCTCCACGCCTACCCGGCGCGGCTCGAAGCGCTTCTGCGCGCGCATGCGCCGCACGGCGATGTCACCGTCGTCAACGCCGGCGTTCCGGGAGAGACCGCGGATGCGACGCTCGACCGGCTCGCCGGCCTCGTCGCCGCGGATCGGTTCGACCTCGTGATCTGGCAGGTGGGGACGAACGATGCGCTGCGCGGCGTGCCGGAGGCGGAGCTCGCCGGGCGGCTCGACCGTGGCGTCGCGACGGCGCGCGATGCCGGCGTGCCGCTCCTCGTCGTCGACCCGCAATACTTCCCGGGCATCCCGGACCGCGCGGCCTACGAGCGCACGGTGGCTCTCGTCTCGGACCTGGCGGGCGCGCGCGGTGTCGCGGTGCTGCGCCGCTACGACGTCATGCGCGCCTGGGCGGAGCGCGTCGACGATCGGCTCGCGGCGATGCTCGCCGGCGATCGCTTCCACATGAGCGACGCCGGCTACGCCTGCCTCGCCGAGCTGATCGCCGACGCCCTCGTCGCGGACGAGGCGCAGCGATCGCCGGCGCCGGAGGTCGATCGCGCCGCGCCGACGCTCGATGCACGCGCCGACTGACGACCCTGCGCGCGAGCATCCTCGTGACGTCGATCTCCGGGGCGCCGCGGGCGACGCCTCACGAGCCCGGAAGCCACAGCGCGAGCGGTGGAAACATCACCAGCAGCGCGACGACCAGGAGGGAGCAGAGGATGAACGGGATCGCCGCGAGATAGATGTCGCGCATCGTGGTCCCGGGCGGCGCGACGCCCTTCATCACGAAGAGCAGCAGCCCGAAAGGCGGTGTCGTGAAGCTGATCTCGAGCGACAGGAGCACGATCAGCGCGAACCAGACGAGGTCGAAACCGAGCTCCTGGGCCAGCGGGAAGAACACCGGCACGGTGAGCAGGATGATCGAGATCTGCTCCATGAACATGCCCAGAACGAGCAGCACGCCGAACATGACGAGCAGCATGACGATCGGCTCGAGCTCGAAACCCGTCGCCCAGCGGATCAGCCCGCTGGAGGCGCCCGAGAAGGCGAGGAGCTGGCTGAAGGTCGCGGAGCCGAAGACGATCAGATAGGCCATCAGCGTCACCTTCAGCGCACCGGTGACGGACTTGATCATCGCCTGGATCGACAGCGTGCGGAAGATCGCGGCGAGGACGAGCACGCCGAGCGCGCCGAACGCCGCGGCCTCGGAGGGCGTGGCGATGCCGCCGAGCATCATCATGATGATGACCGCCATGAGCCCGACCATGGGCACGACGTCGCGGACCAGAAGCGCCAGCTTCTTCGAGAACGGGATCTCCTCGACCGAATAGGCGGGGGCGGCCGTGGGGTCGATGCGGGTCTGCAGCCAGATCGTCGCCAGATAGAACGCCGCCAGGATCAGCCCGGGGATGATTCCCGCGATGAGGAGCGCCGTGATGTCGACCTTGGCGAGCGTCGCCAGCAGAACGGCGAGCGCCGAGGGCGGGATGATGATCGCGAGGCCTCCGGTGCCGAGGATCGGCCCGAGCGACATGTGCTTCTTGTAGCCCCGCTTGTTCATCTCCGGGACCATCAGCGAGCCGAGGAGCGCCGTCGATCCCATCGAGGAGCCCGACAATGTCGCGAAACCCGTCCCGCCGAGCACGGTCACGTAGGACAGCCTCCCCGGCAGGCGGCCCAGCAGGCGATCGATGGCGTTGAACATCCGCGCACCGAGCCCGGTATGGAAGAAGATCTCGCCCATCAGGAGAAACAGCGGGATCGGCACCAGCGCGTAGCTCGTCAGCGCGCCGAGCCCGTTGTTGAGGAGCTGCGTCACGCCGCGCTCGCCGCCCATGAAGACGAAGGCGCCGAGGATGTTCGCCGCCAGGAAGGCGATCGCGACCGGCATGCCGAGCGCCATCAGCACCATGATGGTGCCGAGCAGAAGCGCCAGCGCCTCGTACCACTCGCTCATTCGTGGATCCCCGCCTCGCCCGAGTGCATCAGCTCGCGACCGAAGACGAAGCGCGAGAACTCGATCGCCATCAGCCCGAAGCCGACGGGGAAGGCGATCGTCAGGAGCCAGCGGGGGAAGAAATAGGCGCGCACGTCGAAATCGTTGCGCGCGAGGTTGGTCTGGACGAGCTCGAACCCCTTCAGCGCCAGGTAGGCGCAGATGGCGACGCAGGCGGCGGCGATGCCGCGGCTGACGATCCGGCGCACGCCCTCGGGAAGTGCGGCGGTGAGAAGCTCGATGTGGACGTGGCCGCGCCGGCGCACCAGCCAGGGGGCGCCGAGCATGGTCATGTAGAGGAGCGCGTACTCGGTCGAGGTGAAGAGCCAGGCGAAGGGCTGCATGCCGGCATTGCGCATGCCGACGGAGACGACGATCGCCACCATCAGCCAGACGAGCATGATCGCGGCGACGAGCGCCATAAGGTCGACGACGCCGTCGTAGAGGCGGATGAGGAGGCGCATCGAGGTCCCTCGAGCGGGGATGGGGAGCGGGCGCCCCCGCGCGGATTCACGGCGCGGGGGCACGGCGCATCACTGCGCGGCGGCCTTCTCGAGATCGTAGAACAGGCCGATCAGCGTGTCGTAGTGCTGGAGGCCCATCGGATGGCCTTCCATCTGGGTGCGCATGCGGCCCCAGGTCTCCTCGCGCGCCGCCTTCAGGTACTCGGCCGCGGCCTCGCCTTCGAGCGAGACTTCCGTCATGCCGCGCTCGGCGAGGGTCGCGAACTCCTCGTCGCGGCGCTGGCGCAGCGCCTCGACGGAGGAGCGCTCGTGCTCGATCGCGACGTCCTGGAGGATCTGCTTCGCCTCGTCCGAAAGCGCGTTCCAGGATTCGAGGTTCACGATCACGCCGAGGTCGGTCGAGAAGAACGAGGGCGCGACGCGATACTTCACGAACTCGTCCCACTTCAGGTCGACGAGGCCGATCTGCGTCCAGCCCGAGGCGTTGACGACGCCGCGCTCGAGGGCCGAATAGACTTCCGTCGTCGGCAGGTCGATGACCTGGGCGCCGAGGTAGTTGGTGAAGAAGGCGTTGTAGACTGCATTGCCGCGCAGGCGCACGTCGGTCAGGTCGAGCTTGCCGTCGGCGGTGAACTTCGGCTCGTCGACCATCCAGAGATTATAGCTCACGCCCGAGTCGAACCAGCCGAGATAGTAGACGCCCATCTTCTCCTGGTGGATCTCGTTGATGAGGTCGATGCCGCCGTTCTCGCGCGCTTCGATCGCGGTGATGTTGGAGGCGACGAGCGCGTCCTTCTCCGGCAGCGCGCCGCCGTAGAACGAGCCCGGCGCGTAGGCCATGTCGACGATGCCGTCGCGCACGGCGTCAGCCTGCTGGAACATGCCGATCGCCTCGGGGCCTCCGCGGACGTCGATCTGGATGACGCCTTCGCCGCGCTCGTTCACCTTCTCCACGAATTCGAGGAAGCTCTGGGTGTAGATCAGCGTCGTCGGGAAGGCGTGGACGGCGCTGAGACGGTCCTCGGCCTGTGCCGCGAGCGTCGATGCGGCGAGGGCCGCGATGGAGACGGTGGCGAGAATGGACTTCATGGCGGGTTCCCCTCTTCTTTCGTTGCGGGGCGTCGCGCGCCCCCGTCGTGCCCGAGCTTTGCGGCTCCCGCCGCCCGGGAATGGTATGAGCCTCATGCGCGCCACAGCCAGGGCGCCTGCGCGCGACGCTCGGCGGTGAAAGCCGCGATGCGCTCGCCCCAGGAGGCGGTGAGGTCGATGTCGTCCCAGCCGTTCAACAGCTTCACCCGGAAGACCGGGTCGATCTCGAAGCCGAAGCGCCGCCCTCCGGCTTCCACCGTCGTCGTGTCGAGATCGACGACGACGGGGCACGGGGTCATGCCGAGGAGCGCTTCGATGGCGTCGGGCTCGAGGCGAGCGGGCAGGAGGCCGTTGGCGACGGCGTTGCCGGAGAAGATGTCGCCGAAGCTCGGCGCCAGGACGGCGCGGATGCCGGCATCGACGAGCGCGTAGACCGCGGCCTCGCGGGAGGAGCCGCCGCCGAAATTGCGCCGCGCGACGAGCACGCTCGCGCCGACGGCTTCGGGCCGGTTCAGCGGAAAGTCGGGGCGTGGCGCGTCGGCCTCGTCGTGGCGCAGATCGTGCAGCAGAAAGCGGCCGTAGCCCTCGGAGCGCGGCGTCGACATGAAGCGCGCGGGGATGATCTGGTCGGTGTCGACGTTCTCGAGCGGCAGGCCGACGGCCGTGCCTTCGTGGCGTGTGAAGGGCGTCACGACACCGGCCTCCCCTCCAGCATCGGCCGCACGTCGATGAGCGCGCCGGCGACGGCCGCGGCGGCGACCATGGCCGGCGACATCAGGTGCGTGCGCGCGCCGGGGCCCTGGCGTCCGCGGAAATTCCGGTTCGTGGTGGAGGCGCAGCGCTCGCCCGGCGCGACGATGTCGCCGTTCATGCCGACACACATCGAGCAGCCGGATGCGACCCAGTCGAGCCCGGCGTCGAGGAAGATGCGATCGAGCCCCTCCTGCTCGGCCTGCGCCTTCACCAGGCTCGAGCCCGGCGAGACCATGCCGGGCACCTTCGCCCTGCGCCCGGCGAGGACGGCGGCGGCGGCGCGCAGATCCTCGATGCGGGAATTGGTGCACGAGCCGATGAAGACCCGGTCGACCGGCGTACCCACGAGCGGGCGGCCGGCGGTGAGCTCCATGTAGTCGAGCGCGGCGCGGATGCGCTCGGCCCGCGAGGGATCGCCTGCGCGCGCGGGATCGGGAACGTGCTCCGTGATGGGCAGCGCGTCCTCGGGGCTCGTGCCCCAGGTCACGATCGGCGCGATCTCGCCCGCGGTGAGCGAGACCTCGCGATCGAACGCCGCGTCCTCGTCGCTCGCGAGCGAGAGCCAGTGCCCAGCCGCCTCCTCGAACGCTTCGCCCGTCGGCGCCTCCGGCCGCTCGCGGAGCCAGGCGATCGTGGTTTCGTCCGGCGCGACCATGCCAAAGCGACCGCCGCCTTCGATCGAGAGATTGCACAGCGTCAGCCGGCCCTCGACGGAGAGGGCGCGCACCACCGCGCCCGCATATTCGATGGCGTACCCGCGCGCGCCGTCGGCGCCGAGTTTCGCGATCCAGGCGAGCGCGACGTCCTTCGCGCCGACACCGGGGCCGAGCCGGCCCTCGACGGCGATGCGCATGCGCTTGGGCTTCGTCTGCCAGATCGTCTGCGTCGCGA
The DNA here is from genome assembly GCF_052380005.1 of Salinarimonas sp. NSM. Classification (NCBI taxonomy): domain Bacteria; kingdom Pseudomonadati; phylum Pseudomonadota; class Alphaproteobacteria; order Hyphomicrobiales; family Salinarimonadaceae; genus Salinarimonas; species Salinarimonas sp. NSM. Next base: position 107,716 of record NZ_JBQTCJ010000001.1, on the reverse strand, counting down.
GCACGTGCGCGACTTCCGTCGCGCCGATGCCGAAGGCCATCGCGCCGAGCGCGCCGTGGGTCGAGGTGTGGCTGTCGCCGCAGACGATGAGCGTTCCGGGGAGCGTCAGGCCCTGTTCCGGGCCGACCACGTGGACGATGCCCTGGCGCGGATCGTCGAGGCCGTAGAGCCGGAAGCCGTGCTTTGCCGCGTTCTCGTCGAGCGTGCGGACCATGCGCGCGATGCTCGCATCCGCGATCGGCGCGCCGCGCCCGCGGGTCGGGACGTAATGGTCCGCGACGCCGAACGTCAGGCCGGGCTGCGAGACCGGCATGCCGCGCTCGGCGATCTTGCGGAAGGCGTGGTGCGAGCCCTCGTGGACGAAGTGGCGGTCGACGAACAGAAGCGACGTTCCGTCGTCGCGTACGGCGATCTCATGCGCGGCCCAGACCTTGTCGAGGAGGGTGCGCGGGGCGTTCATTGCGCCGCCTCCGCGACGCGCGGACCGGTCGTCGGCGCCCAGAGGCGCGCACCGTCGCGCTCGATGCGCTCGAGCGTCATCTCCAGGCGGAACCGGTCGGGCCGATAGAGCGCGGTGAGGTGCTCGACGCCATGTCCGTCGCGGTCGTAGACGACGCGCACCAGCGTCACCAACGCGGCCCCGACGGCGACGTCGAGCGCGTCCGCGATCTCCGGCGTGGCGAGCGTGGCCGAGATCGCCTGCGTCGCGCGCTCGATGGCGACGCCGGAGCGCTCGAGAAGCCGCAGGAGGGGCGTCGTCGCGAGGTCGGCCTCGGAATAGGACCGGGCGATCGCCTCCGGCACGTGGGTCGTCAGGTGCGAGAAGGGCGCGCCCTCGAGCAGGCGCACGCGCACCGCACGCTGCACCCGCGCGTCCGGCGCGAGCCGCAGCGCTTCCGCCACCGCGGGCGTGGCCGAGCCGTAGCCGTAATCGACGAGCCGCGCGGTGGTGGAGAGGCCCATCGAGACGAGCTGCGGCATCAGCGTCGCGAGGTCGGCGGAGATGGCCTGCGAGGGCCCGTCCGCACGGCGGACCACGGTGCCCGAGCCGGCGCGGCGGGCGACGAGCCCGTCGGACTCGAGCGCGTCGAGCGCGCGGCGAATGGTGACGCGGGAGACGTCGTGGAGCTCGGCGAGACGGTGCTCGCCGGGCAGGAGCGATCCGACGGCGAGGTCGCCGCGGAGGATCTCGTCGCGCAGGAGCAGGTAGACGCGCTGCGCCTTTCCCCCCTCCGGCCGTTTGCGAGACGCGTCGCTCACCCCGTGCCCTCACGATACGAAACCCGGGGATCGTAGCCGCCCGATGACCGGATGCAAGCGAATTGTCTGGACGAAACGCAAGAAAATGTCTTTTCGCGTGCCGCGCGATCTGTATTACTGATGAGACAGATCGCAGGCGGGAGTCGTCATGCCCATCGTCACCGTGCAGCTCCTCGAAGGCTACGACGAGAGCGCGAAAGGCCGGCTCGGCCGGGTGCTCACGGACGCCGTGCGCAGCGTGATCGACGCGCCGCCCGAGGTGGTCACCATCATCGTGCAGGATCTGGCGCGCGACGGCTACATGCGCGGACGCACCCGCCGGCGGCCCGGCCCGGTTCTGCCCGACGCCGCCGAGACCGTGCGTTCCTTCCTGTCCGAGATGGAAGCGCGCGACCTCGACGCCGCCCGCGCCCGCCTCGCCGAGGGTTTCGAGATGACCTTCCCAGGTAACGTGCGCATGCGCACGCTCGACGAGCTCGTCGCCTGGGCCCGCCCGCGCTACCGCTTCGTGCGCAAGACCTACGAGCGCTTCGACACGGCGCCCGCGGAGAGCGAGACGCTGGTCTACTGCTTCGGCACGCTTTCCGGCGAGTGGCCCGACGGCACCGCATTTTCCGGCATCCGCTTCATCGACCGCTTCGCGCTCGCGGGCGGGAAGATCGTCCGCCAGGACGTGTGGAACGACATCGCCGAGGTGAAGGCGGGAGCGGCCTCATGACGATCGACCCGATCACGCTCGCGGTTCTGGCGGGGCGGCTCGAGCAGATCGCCGACGAGATGGACGCGACGCTGTTCCGCTCGGCCTTCAACCCGATCATCGCGGAAGCCCACGACGCGAGCCACGGCATCTACCACGCCACCACCGGCGAGACGATGGTGCAGGGCAAGTCCGGCCTGCCGATCTTCGTCGGCGTCATGGCGGTTGCCGCCCGTGCCGTGATCGACAAGGCGGCGCGCGACGGCGATCTCGTCGAGGGCGACGTCTACGTCTTCAACGACGCCCATATCGGCGGCACGCACCTCTCCGACATGCGGCTCGTGCGGCCGTATTTCCACGACGGCGAGGTGTTCTGCCATCTCGCCTCGGTCGGCCATTGGCACGACGTCGGCGGCGCCGTGCCGGGCAACTACAATCCGCGTGCGACGGAGGTCTTCCAGGAGGCCTTCGTGCTGCCGCCGGTGAAGCTGGTGCGTGCGGGCGTGCTGCAGACCGACATCGTGGACATCGTCATGCGCAACACGCGCCTGCCGACATCGGCCAAGGGGGATCTCGCGGCGCAGATGAACGCGCTCGATCTCGGCGTGAAGCGCATGGACGCGCTCCTCGCCGAATACGGCGCCGACACCGTCCGCGCCGCGCTCGATGCGTTGGGTGATCGCGCCGAGGCGCTCGCGCGCGCCGAGATCGCGGCGCTCCCGGACGGGCGCTGGGAGGCGGAGGATTACCTCGACAACGACGGCATCGACGACGTGCCGCTGCCGATCAGGGTCGCGCTCGAGATCCGCGGCGACCGGCTGACGCTCGATTTCACCGGCACCGCCGGGCCGGCGAAGGGGCCGGTCAACATCTCGAAGGGCACCGCGATCGCCTGCGTCTACGTCGCGATCAAGCACGTCTTTCCGGCGCTGCCCGCCAATGCCGGCGTGATGCGCCCGATCGACGTGGTGGTGCCGGAGCCCTCGCTCCTCGCCGCGCAATTCCCGGCGCCGACGGGCGGATACACCGAGACCATCCTGCGCATGATCGACGTGATCTTCTCCGCCGCGGCGCAGGCCGCGCCCGAGCGCGTCGTCGCCAACGCCTACGGCACGATCAACGCGCTCTCGATCGCCGGGACGCGCGGCGACGGGCGGCGCTGGGTGATGTTCTCCTTCTACGGCGGCGGCCATGGCGGCTCGCCCGAGAGCGACGGGCTCAACCACGGCAACGCCCCGATCTCGACGGCGACGATCCCGCCCGTCGAGATCCTGGAGGCGGCCTACCCGATCGCCTTCCGGCAATGGGCGCTGCGACCCGACAGCGCGGGCGCCGGCGCGCATCGCGGCGGTCTCGGCGCGGTCTACGAGATCGAATTGCTCGAGGAGAGTGCGGACGCGTTCCTGTTCGGCGAACGCGGGCGCTTCGCGCCCAAGGGCGTCGCCGGCGGTGGGGACGCCGCGCTCAACGCCTTCGCCTTCCAGCAGGGCGAGACGATGGAAACGCCGGCGCTCGCCTCGAAGGCGCTCGGGATCCGCCTCGCCCGCGGGGAGCGGGTCCGGCTCGAGACGCCCGGTGGCGGGGGCTGGGGTGATCCATCGAAGCGCGAGCCGGCGGCCGTCGCCCGCGACGTCGCGCTCGGCTACCAGAGCGCGGCCGCGGCCGACGCCGCCTACGGCACCGCCTGGCGGGCGGCGCCGGGGGAGGCTGGGCGATGATGCGCTCCACGGGTTCGCGCTCCACCATCGTCGGCGTCGACGTCGGCGGCACCTTCACGGACGTGTTCGTGCTCGACGAGGCGACGGGCGAGGCGAGCGTCGCCAAGGTCCCGACGACCCGGCCCGACCAGTCCGGCGGCTTCCTCGCGGGCGTGCGCACCGTCGCCGATCCGGCGAGCCTCACGACCGTCGTCCACGGCACGACGGCGGGCACCAACGCGCTGCTCGAGCGCAAGGGCGCCCGCATCGGCGTGATCACCACGGCGGGCTTTCGCGACGTGCTCGAGATGCGTCGGCGCGACCGGCCCCGCACCTGGGGCCTGCGCGGCGACTTCGAGCCAGTCGTCCCGCGCGATCTGCGCCTCGAAGTGCCCGAGCGCACCCTCGCCGACGGCACGGTCGAGACGGCGGTCGATCTCGACGCGGTGCGGGACGCGGCCTTGCGACTGCGGGAGATGGGCGCCGAGGCGGTGGCGATCCTCTTCGTCAACGCCTATGCCGACGCCTCCAACGAGGCCGCGGCGGCCGCAGCGGTGCGGGCGATCTGGCCGAACCCGCACGTCTGCGCCTCCTCGGAGATCCTGCCCGAAATCCGCGAATTCGAGCGCTTCTCGACGACGGCGCTGAACGCCTACCTCCAGCCGGAGGTGTCGGGCTATCTCGCCCGGCTCGAGGCGGCTCTGCGCGAGGGCGGCTTCCCGGGCGAGTTCCTGATCGTGCAGTCGAACGGCGGCGTCATGACCGTCGAGACCGCCTGCGCGCGCCCCGTGCGCACGGCGCTCTCGGGTCCCGCCGCGGGCGTCATCGCCGCCGCCTGGATCGCCGAGAGCGCCGGCTTCCCCAACGTGATCACGGGGGACGTCGGCGGCACCTCCTTCGATGTCGCGCTGATCGAGGGCGGGCGCTCGCGCCTCGCGGCCCAGACGAGCATCGATTTCGGCATGGTCGTGCGCACGCCGATGATCGAGATCACCACGATCGGCGCCGGCGGCGGCTCGATCGCGCGGGTCGACGCGGGCGGTCTCCTCGAGATCGGCCCCGAGAGTGCAGGCTCCGATCCCGGCCCCGTCGCCTACGGCCGCGGCAACGACCGCCCGACGGTGACCGACGCCAACATCGTGCTCGGCCGCATCGACGCCGAGCGCCCCATCGGCGGCTCGCTCGCGCGCCTCGACGTCGAGGCCGCCCGCGCGGCCATCGCCCACCACGTCGGCGAGCCGCTCGGGCTCGACGTCGAGGACGCGGCGGAGGCGATTTTGCGCGTCGCGAATTCGCGCATGGCGGGCGCCATCCGCCTCGTCTCGATCGAGCGCGGGCACGACCCCAAGCACTTCGCCTACATGCCCTTCGGCGGCGGCGGCGCGTTGCATGCGGGCGCGCTCGTCGCGGAAGTGGGGCTCGGCTCGGCACTGGTGCCACGCTATCCCGGCGTCACCTCCGCCATGGGCTGCGTCATCGCCGACATGCGCCAGGATTTCGTCCAGACCGTCAACGCGCCGACCGACGCGCTCGATGTCGCGGCGCTCGGCGATCTGATGCAGGCGCACCGCGACGAAGGCCACCGGCTCCTCGACATCGCCGGCGTCGCCTTCGCCGGGCGCGAGACGCTGTTCGAGCTCGACATGGCCTATATCGGCCAGACCCATACGGTCGCCGTGCCGATCGGCGTGCGCATCACGGACCGCCGCGTCGAGGCGCCGAGCCGCGATGACGTTGCGGCGGCCTTCGGCGAGGCCTACCGGCGCGCCTACGGACGCCTGCTCGAGGGTGCTCCGACACGCGTGTTGAACCTGCGCTCGGCCGTCGTCGGCATCCGCCCGAAATTCGACCTCGCCACCCTCGCCCCCGCCGCCGACGCATCGCTGGCAGCGGCGAAACGCGGCTCGCGGCGCGTGCGCTTCGCCGGTGCATGGCGGGACACCGCGCTCTACGACCGCCTGGCGCTGCCCGTCGGCGCCGAGATCGCCGGGCCTGCGATCCTCTCGCAGCCGGACACGACGATCGTCGTCGACCCGGGCCTCGTCGGACGCGTCGACCGCTTCGGCAACATCGTGCTGACCCGGGAGGAGACGGCGTGACCGCTGCCATCGACCCGAGGACGACCGCGCTCCTCACGATCGACCTGCAGAACGATTTCCTCCATCCGGAGGGCGCCTACGGCCGCGGCGGGCAGTCCGCGGGGGCGATCACCGCCCTTCCGGCGCGCATCCGCCCGCTCGTTGACGCGCTGCGTGCGGCGGGTGGGACCTACGTTTCGGCGCAGTTCACGCTGGTGCCGGGCCCGGGCGGCGCCCCGCTGATCTCGCCGCATCTGAAGGAGCTGCGCCCGTTCCTGGCCAAGGGCGATTTCGCGCCGGGCTCCTTCGGCCATTCCCTCGTCGATGCGCTGGCCCCGGCGGACTACACGATCGAGAAGGTCGCGTATTCGGCCTTCTACCAGACCCGCCTCGAGTTCGTGCTGCGCTTCCTCGGCATCCGCACGCTCATCGTCGGCGGCATCGTCACCAACGGCGGCGTCGCCAGCACGATCCGCGACGCGCATCTGCGCGACATCCCGACCGTTCTCCTCTCGGACGGCTCGGCCGCGTTCCGGGCCGACGTGCACGAGGCGACGCTGATGTCGCTCGGCACGGTCACGCGCGTCGTCACCTGCGCGCAGGCGCAGGCCCTCGTCACGGGAGCCGCCCCATGACCAGCCTCGCCGAACGCCTGCGCCGGCCCGAGATCCTCGTCGCACCCGGCGTCTACGACGGCCTCACCGCCGCCCTCGCCGAGCAGGCGGGCTTCGAGGCGGTCTATCTCTCCGGCGCCGCGGTCTCCTACACCCGCCTCGGCCGCCCCGACATCGGCCTCGCCTCCGTCTCCGAGATGGCGGACACGCTCGCTCTCGTCCGTGACCGCATCGGCCTGCGGATCGTGGTCGACGCCGACAACGGCTTCGGCAACGCGCTGAACGCGCGGCGCACGATGATCACCTACGAGCGCGCCGGCGCCTCCGCACTCCAGGTCGAGGATCAGGTCTATCCCAAGCGCTGCGGGCACTTGGCGGAGAAGGCTCTGGTTTCAGCGCGGGAAATGGCCGGCAAGGTCGCCGCCATGGCCGACGCGCGGCGCTCGGCCGAGACGCTGATCATCGCGCGCACCGACGCCATCGCGGTCGAGGGCTTCGAGGCCGCGCTGGAGCGCGCGTCCCTTTATCTCGAGGCCGGGGCCGACGCGCTCTTCGTCGAGGCGCCGCGCTCGCTCGAGGAATTGCGCACCATCGCCGAGACCTTCCGCGGTCGCGCGCCGCTGATGGCGAACATGGTCGAGGGCGGCGCGACGCCGATCCGCACCGCCGCCGATCTCGAGGCGATGGGCTTCGACCTCGTGATCTTCCCCGGCGGCATCGTCCGCGCGCTCGCGAAGACGGCGGAGGACTATTACCGCAGCCTGAAGGCGGCGGGCTCGAACGCGCCCTTCTCGAACCGCATGTTCGATTTCGGTGGCCTCAACGAGCGCATCGGCACCCGCGCCATGCTCGACGAGGGCAAGCGCTTCGAAAGCTTCGACCCGAAAGGCTGAGCCCGTGCGCGTCCTGCCGCCGCCCGCCGAAGGCTTTCCCGCGACCGTCGAGACCCTGATCGTCGGTGCCGGGGCCGGCGGCATGGTCGCCGCGCTCGCAGCGGCGCAGGCGGGCGACGAGGTCGTCGTCGTCGAGCGCGACGCGGTGCCGTCGGGCTCGACGGCGCTCTCCGCCGGCCTGATCCCCGCCGCCGGCACGCGCTTCCAGGCCGCCCACGGCATCGCCGACGATGCGGCGACCTTCGCCGCCGACATCCAGCGCAAGGCGAAGGGCGAGAACGAGCCGACGCTCGTCGAGACCATGGCGTCGACCGCCGCGGAAGCGATCGAGTGGCTCGCCGATCGCTTCGGCCTCGCCTTCTCCCTCGTCCACGATTTCGACTATCCCGGCCACGGCCGGCGCCGCATGCACGGCCTGCCCACGCGCTCGGGTCGCGAGCTGATCGACGCGCTGCGCGTCGCCTGCGAGGGCGCCGGTGTGCCGATCCTGTGCGAAGCCCGCGCCGACACGCTCTACGCCGATGCCGACGGGCGCGTGCAGGGCGTCGGCCTCGTGCGCCCGGACGGCTCCGAGGAGCGGATCGGCTGCGGGCGGCTGATCCTCGCCTCGAACGGCTACGGCGGCAACGCCGCGCGGGTCGCGCGTCACATGCCGGAGATCGTCGGCGCGCTCTGGTTCGGCCATTCCGGCAACGACGGCACCGCGCTCGCCTGGGGCGAGGCGCTCGGCGCCGAGATCCGCCATCTCGGCGCCTATCAGGGCCACGGCAACGTGGCGCACCCCCACGGCATCCTGATCACCTGGGCGGTGATCGGGGAGGGCGGTTTCCAGGTCGACCGCACCGGCCGGCGCTTCTGGAACGAGGCGCAGGGCTATTCGGAAGCGGCCCGCGCCGTGCTCGCCCGGCCCGGCGGGGAGGCCTTCGCGATCTTCGACGCGCGCATCGCCGGTATCGCGCGTCAGTTCGCCGATTTCCGCGAGGCGGAGGCGCAGGGCGCCGTGAGGTCCGCGGACACGCTCGACGCCCTCGCCGGCGCGCTCGGGCTGCCGACGGACGCGTTCGCCGAGACCTGCGCCGCCGTCGACACGGCGAAGGCGGGGCGGGCGGACGACCCCTTCGGCCGCGCCTTCGCCGGCGCGACACCGCTCGCGCCGCCCTTCTGCGGTGTGCGGGTGACGGGCGCGCTCTTCCACACCCAGGGCGGCCTCGCGGTCGACGCCGATGCGCGGGTGCGCCGCGCCGCCGGCGGCACCTTCCCGAACCTCCACGCGGTGGGCGGCGCGGCATGCGGCGTCTCGGGCTCGGGCGATTCGGGCTATCTCTCCGGGAACGGCCTGCTGGCCGCCGTGACGCTCGGCTTTCGGGCGGGGCGTGCGGTGCAGGCTGCGCGCGACGCGTCCGGCTGACCCGGCCGCGCGGTCGGACCGGCGATCAAGTCCTTGATATAATTAATGAAGATTGGAGCGGGCGATCGGGATCGAACCGACGACATTCAGCTTGGGAAGCTGACGTTCTACCACTGAACTACGCCCGCGTCGGCACCATAGATAGCCGTGCCCGCGGCGGCCCGCAAGCGGGTTTTCGTGCGCCGCCGGCGCGCTCCGCGGGCCCGCCGCGCGGCCTCCTCAGAGGGGCTTGAGCCCCCGCTCGATCTCCGCGCGGCGCGGCTCGAGGAAGGGTGGCAGGGCGAGGCGCTCGCCCAGCGTGTCGAGCGGCTCGTCGACCGCGAAGCCGGGGCCGTCGGTGGCGAGCTCGAAGAGGATGCCGTTGGGCTCGCGGAAGTAGAGGCTGCGGAAGTAGTAGCGGTCGACCGGCCCGCTGGAGGGGACGCCGAGACCGCGCAGCCGCTCCGCCCAGGCCTCGTAATCCGTGTCGGGAACGCGGAAGGCGACGTGGTGGACCCCGCCCGCGCCCTGCCGCGCCGGCGGGAGCCCGGGCTCCACCGCGACGTGAAGCTCCGCCGCCGGGCCGCCCTCGCCCATCTCGAAGACGTGCGTCGTCGATCCCGGCCGGCCCGGCGTCTGGTAGGCGCGGGCCTCGCGCATGGCCATGAGCCGCACGAGGACCGCGGCGGTGGGCGCGAGGTCCGGCACCGAGATCGTGATCGGGCCGAGCCCGCGCACCTGATGCTCGGCCGGGACGGGCGAGCGCTCCCAGGGATGCGAAGGCCCCGTGCCGCCGTCGCCGACGAGGGTGAGGCGCTGGCCCTCCGGGTCCTCGAGGTCGAGGACGAGCCGGCCGTCGCGCCGGTCGATCCCGCGATTGGCGACGCCCCGGTCGGCGAGCCGCGCCTCCCAGTAGGCGAGCGAGGCCTCGCCCGCGACCCGCAGGCCCGTGCGCGTGACGGCGCGCGTGCCGCGCTTTTCGCGCCCCACGGGCCAGTCGAAGAAGGTGAGGTCCGATCCCGGCGAGGCGAGCCCGTCGGCGTAGAACAGGTGGTAGGCCGAGACGTCGTCCTGGTTCACCGTCTTCTTGACGAGGCGCAGCCCGAGCACGTCCGTGTAGAAGGCGTGGTTCCCGGGCGCGTCGGCGGTCACCGCGGTGAGGTGATGGATGCCGGTGAGCTGCATGGCGACCTCCTGATCGTCTGGACGGGAGGCGTGAGCCTAGCACGAGCGGGCGCGCTACGGGCTTTCACGGATGCAAGACGCCGCATGCGGCGTGGACATCCCGGCGGGCCGCGCCGTCGCGCCGACGAACCCGCGCTGCTAGGATCGCGTTCGCGTGCGGTGCGGCCCGCGGGGCCGCGCGCGAGGAGCATCGTCCATGGTCTGGTCCTTCCCCATCGGCGTGATCGCCGGCACCGTCGTGAAGATCCACGTCACCTTCGTGCTGTTCCTGGTGTGGATCGCCGGCGCGGCCTGGCGGGGCGGGGGCTTCGAGGCGGCGCTGACGACGACCTTGTTCGTGCTCCTGCTGTTCGCCTGCGTGCTCGCGCACGAGTTCGGCCACATCTTCGCCGCCCGCCGCTACGGCATCCGCACGCCGTCCGTGATCCTCTCCCCGATCGGCGGCATCGCGAGCCTCGAGCGCATACCCGAGGACCCGCGCCAGGAGCTCGTCGTCGCGATCGCGGGGCCCGCCGTGAACGTGGTGATCGCCGTCGTGCTGCTCCTCGTGCTCGGCGCGACGCTCGACACCGCGAATTTCGTGGAGATCGAGAACCCGGGCCTCTCGCTGCTGGCGCGGCTCGCGGCGGTCAACGTCATCCTCGTCGTGTTCAACCTCATCCCCGCCTTCCCGATGGACGGCGGGCGCGTCCTGCGTGCGCTGCTCGCGATGCGCATGCCGCACGCACGGGCGACCCGGATCGCGGGACGCATCGGCCAGGCGGCGGCGGTGGCCTTCGCGGTGATCGGGCTGTTCTGGAACCCGATCCTCATCGTCATCGCGATCTTCGTCTATCTCGCCGCCTCCGCCGAGGTCGAGCAGGTGCAGATGAAGGGCGCGACCAGGGACGCCACCGTCGGCGAGGCCATGGTCAGCGTGGTGGAGACGCTCTCCCCGGGCGCGACCCTCGACGACGCCGTGGAGTGCCTGATCCGCACCTCGCAGAAGGAGTTTCCGGTGCTCGACGGGGCCGGGCGCCCGCGTGGGCTCGTCACGCGCGACGCGCTGATCCCGGCGCTGCGCCACGGCAGCCCGGCCGACCCGGTCTTGGACGTCATGGCCCGCGACATCCCCGAGATCGGCGCGGGCGCGCCGCTCGCGGAGGGCATGCGGGTGCTCTCGACCTCGCGTGCGCCGGCCTTGTTCGTGCTCGATGCGGCGGGACGGCTCGTGGGCCTGCTCACGCGCGAGAACCTCGCGGAGGTGATGATGGTGCGCGAGGCCCGTCCGGACTGGCCGCTGCACGCGCCGAAGGGGACGGGTGGCTGGAAGGATCACACCTACGGTTGAACTGTCGCGAGCGTACCGATCGGGCTTGACGCCCCATGCGAAGAGTTGCTATTCTGTTCGCGATACGACCGAGAAGGACAGATGATGGACGGCCCGACCCGCCAGGAGGTGGACACCAAGCTCGCCCTCGTCGAGTCGCGGCACGCCACGCAGCTCGAGCGGATCGACGGCAAGATCGACCGCATCGTCGACCAGGTGAGCGCGTTCGCGCGCCAGGCGCGGGCGGACCATGCGGACCTGAAGGAGGAGCATCGCCGCACGCGGCAGGAGTTCGTGGAGCTGCGTGGGGAGTTCAACGGGCTGCGTGGGGAGTTCAACGGGCTGCGCGGCGAGTTCAACGTGCTGCGCAGCGATACGCAGGGTGCGCGGCTGACGATCGTCATCACGGTGCTCGGCACCGGCATCGCGCTGTTCGCGGCGCTGAACGGCGCGATGGGCGGCTTCATCGGCGCCTTCCAGACGGGCCTGACCGCCTATTCCGCGACGCCCGACCCCAGGCCGGCGCCGGCGACGGAGCGGCCGCGGCCCGTCCCGCCGGAGCCCGCCGCGCCGGCGCGTTGAGGCGTGCCCCAACTGGGCTTGCGGCCCCTCAATGCGCCTCCTCCCAGTTCCCCGCGGCCCGCGCCTCCACCGCCAGCGGGACCTTCAGGGTCAGCGCCGGGTGGGGCGCGTCCTCCATCACCTTGATCACCACCGGCAGCGTGGCGTCGACCTCGTCCTCCGGGACCTCGAAGACGAGCTCGTCGTGGACCTGGAGCAGCATGCGCGCCGAGAGCTTCGCGTCGGCGAGGGCGTCCTCCATGCGGGCCATGGCACGGCGGATGATGTCGGCGGCCGAGCCCTGGATCGGCGCGTTGATCGCCTGGCGCTCGACGCCCGCGCGCTCCGCCGGGTTGCCGGCGCGGATCGCCGGATAGTGGCACACCCGCCCGAACAGGGTCGTGACCCAGCCGTTCTCACGGCAGAAGGCCTTGGTCTCGTCCATGTAGGCGCGAATGCCGGGGAAGCGCTCGAAGTAGCGCTTGATGAAGGCTGCAGCGTCGCCCTGCGGGATGCCGAGCCGCGCGGCGAGCCCGAAGGCCGAGATGCCGTAGATGATGCCGAAGTTGATCGTCTTCGCCTGCCGGCGCAGGTCCGGCGTCATCTGGTCGAGCGGCACGCCGAACATCTCGGACGCGGTGGTCGCGTGAATGTCGACGCCTTCGGCGAAGGCCGCCTGCATCTGGGGAATGTCGGCGATGTGGGCGAGGAGCCGCAGCTCGATCTGCGAGTAGTCCGCCGAGACGATGCGGTAGCCCGGCTCGGCGATGAAGGCGGTGCGGATCTTGCGGCCCGCCTCGGTGCGCACCGGGATGTTCTGGAGGTTGGGGTCCGACGAGGACAGCCGCCCCGTCGTGGTGGCGGCGAGTGAGAAGCAGGTATGCACGCGCCCCGCCTCGTCCATGTAGCCCGGCAGCGAATCCGAGTAGGTTGACTTGAGCTTCTGCACCTGCCGCCATTCGAGAATCTTTGCCGGCAACTCATGTCCCGCCTCGGCGAGCTCCTCGAGCGCCGCGGCCGGGGTCGCCCATTGGCCGGACGGCGTCTTCTTGCCGCCGGGCAGCCCGAGCTTGCCGAACAGGATCTCCCCGATCTGCTTGGGGCTTCCCACCGAGAAGCGCACGCCGGCATCCTGCTGGATCTCCTCCTCGAGCCGCGCCAAGGTCTGGGCGAAATCGGAGGATAGCCGGCTCAGCACCTGCCGGTCGACCTTGATGCCGCGGCCTTCCATGCGCGCGAGCACGGGCGCCAGCGGGCGCTCCAGCGTCTCGTAGACGGTGACCTTCCCCTCCGCGACGAGGCGGGGCTTGAGTAGCCGCCACAGCCGCAGCGTCACGTCGGCGTCCTCGGCGGCGTAGGTCGTCGCCCTGTCGATCGGCACGCGGTCGAACGACACCTGCGCCTTGCCGGAGCCCGCGACCTCCGCATACGCGATGCAGGTGTGGCCGAGGTGGCGCTGGGCGAGGTCGTCCATGCCGTGGTTGCTGCGGCCGGCGTCGAGCACGTAGGACATCAGCATCGTGTCGTCGAAGGGCGCGACCGCGACGCCGTGGCGCTGCATCACGAGCCAGTCGTACTTCATGTTGTGCGCGACCTTGAGGACGCCCGGGTCCTCCAGCATCGGGCGCAGCACCGCGAGCGCCTGCGCGACCGGGATCTGGTCGGGCAGGAGCCCGGTCCCGGAGAACAGGTCGCTCTCCGGGTCGCGGTGCTGGAGCGGGACGTAGCAGGCGCGGCTCGGGCCGGTGGCGAGGGAGACGCCGACGAGATCCGCCTTGTGCGCCTCGAGCGCGGTGGTCTCCGTGTCGAAGGCGACGATGCCGACCGCCGTCGCCTCCGCGACCCAGGCGCGCAGGCGGTCGAGCGTCGTCACGCGCTCGTAGCCGTCCCGGTCGACCTTGGCGTCCGTCGCCTCCTTCAGGCGCAGCGCCACGACCCGCGCCGGCGTCGAATCCTCGTCCGCGACCGGCGCTTCGGCCGCGTCGGCTGCGCCGTCGCCCGCGCCATCCTCGCCGTCCGCCGCACGCGCAGCCCCTCCCGTGCGCGCCAATGCCGGGTCGGCCTCGACCTCGTTGAGCTCGATCCCGTGGTCGGCCGCGACGCGCTTCGTCACGGTGGTGAACTCCATCGCCTTGAAGAAGGCGATCAGACGGCGGGCGTCGAAGGCGCCCAGCCGCAGGTCGTCGACCGGCACCGGCATCGGCGCCGCGTCGTCGAGCAGGACGAGGCGCTTGGACAGCCGCGCCACGTCGGCGTTGGCGATCAGCGTCTCGCGCCGCTTGGGCTGCTTGATCTCGTCGGCGCGCGCGAGCAGCGTCTCGAGGTCGCCGTACTCGACGATGAGCTGCGCGGCGGTCTTCTGGCCGATGCCGGGGACGCCGGGCACGTTGTCCGAGGTGTCGCCCATCAGCGCGAGCACGTCGGCGATCTGCCCGGGCGGCACGCCCCAGCGCTCGGTCACCGCCGCCTCGTCGAGGTCGCGCTCGGGCCGGTACCCGGGCTTGCCCTTGATGCCGCTCTCGAAGTCGAAGAAGCGCACCGTCGGCCCGACGAGCTGCATCAGGTCCTTGTCCGCCGAGACGATGAGCACGTCCGCCCCGCGGGCGGAGGCCTCCTTGGCGTAGGCGGCGATGAGGTCGTCGGCCTCGTAGCGCTCGAGCTCGATCGGCTCGAGCCCGAAGGCGCGCACCGCGTCGCGCATCAGCGGCATCTGCGCCTTGAGGTCCTCCGGGGCGTCCGGGCGGTGGCCCTTGTACTCCGGATAGATCTCGCGGCGGAACGAGCCCTCGGACTTGTCGAGCACGATCGCGAGATGCGTCGGCTTCATGCCGGCGGCGCCCTTCTCGAGAAACTGCAGGAGCTTGACGCAGAACATGCGCAGCGCCCCGGTCGGAAGGCCGTCCGAGCGGTAGTTGTAGCGCGCGTCCTGGTTCATGGACTGGAAGAAGGCGCGGAAGACGAAGGACGAGCCGTCGACCAGGATCAGCGTGTCGCCGGAGCCGAGCGGGGCCGATGCGGTCGTGCTGGTCCGAGGGGTCGCGGTGGCGGTCATGGCGGGGCTCCGTGCGGTCTGCGGCGCGCACCCTAGAGCGGGACGCCGCCCGGGTCACGGGCGAAAACCGCCGCGCCCGGCCGACCCGGCGCTAGGACGGCTCGGCCTCCGCCAGGCCGAGCCGCGCGCGCATCGCCGGCCCACGGCCGACGAGATCGGCGAGCGTGAGCCGGTCGAGCTCCGCGTAGAACGCGTCGAGCGCCCGCGCCAGCGCGCCGGTCAGCCGGCAGGCGCCGGAGAGCACGCAGGTCGCCGGTGCGTCGCCGAGGCAGGCGACGAGGCCCGGATCGTCCTCCAGCGCGCGCACGACCGCTCCCATGCGCACGTCGGCGGGCCGCACCGCGAGGCGCAGCCCTCCGGCGCGGCCGCGCACGCCCCTGACGAGCCCCATGCCCACGAGGGACTGCGCCACCTTGCGCAGGTGGTTCTCGGAGACGCGATGGCGCCGCGCCAGCTCGTCGATCGTCGCGATCCGGTCGGGGATGAGCGCGAGCGTCATCAGCACGCGCAGCGCGTAGTCCGTGTGCAGGGTGAGCTTCATCGGGTCGTATCCGTGAAAAGAGGTATCGACAGTACCTGAATTCGGGCGTAGACGAAACAGGCATTCCCGTCGGCTCGCGCTGTTCGAGGCGACCGCTCGGGAGGTCTGCGCGCCCGACGCCGCCGCCTTCCTCGTCGATCGCGCGGGGCGCATCGCCGACAGCCTGATGATCGGGCTCGGCGTCGGCCCGCACGCGCTCGACCTGCCGACCTGAGACGGACGAGAACCCTCGGGCGCGCCGCGTCGTTCGCCCGAGACGGACACCACCGGCGGCGGTGCCGCCACAACCCGGAGGTCGCCATGGCTTCGCTCTTCTCGAAAGACCGAGCGCCGAGAGGCCGGGCGCAGGGAGCGACCGCCCTCGCCGCCGTGCTCGGCGCCTGCGGCGCGCTCCTCGCCGCCACACCCGCGCAGGCGCACGTGAAGTGGTTCGCGCCCTACATCGTCGACGCGGCGCCGCAGCCGATCGGCGCGACGCTGACGAATTTCTGGTTCTGGACCGGCATCGCGCTCGTGCTGGCCTTCTTCCTCGTCACCCGCGCGGTGGAGCGCTCGCGGGTCGGCGAGCCCGTCCTCGCGGCGATGGACCGGGCGACCGACCCGCTGCATCGGCGTCTCGACGACTTCATGCGGGTGTGCATCGGCGGCTTCTTCGTCGCGGTGTTCGCGGTGGGCGGCGTCTACCTGACGCCCGACCTGCAGACGCCGAGCGAATGGGTCTCCTGGGCCCAGCTCGCCATCGCCGCCTGCGTCTTCTCGCGGCGCACGATGCCGCTCGCCGCCATCGGCATCGTCGGCCTGTGGGCGCTGGCGCTGCGGGACTACGACTTCTTCCACCTCCTCGACTACCTGGCGCTCGGGCTCGGCGTCGCCGGCTATCTCGTGCTCGCCTCGTCCTCGAAGGAGGAGTGGCGGCGGCATCGCTTCGAGACGCTGCGCTGGGCGGTCGCCATCGCGCTGATGTGGTCGAGCCTCGAGAAGTTCGCCTATCCGGACTGGTTCTACCCGCTCGTGGAGGAGCGCCCGTTCCTCACCTTCGGGCTGCCGCGGGACGTGTTCATCCCCATGGCCGGGGTCGCCGAGTTCACGCTCGGGTTCGGGCTGATCTGGACGCCGCTCGTGCGGCGCCTGTCGGCGATCGCGCTTCTCGTCATCTTCACGGCCGCCGTCTACCCGTTCGGGCGCATCGACCTCGTCGGGCACGCGCTGATCATGGCGGTGATCCTCGCCATCGCCGCCGACCACGAGCGGCGGGTGCACTTCCTGCCGGCGGTGAAGCGGCGCCTCGCGGGCGTGCCGGCGGGGCTCGCCACCGCGCTCGTCGTCATGGTCGTCGGCTATTGGGGCCTCCACTTCGCCTTCTACGGGCAGGGCTACGGGCCGGCTCCCGGCGCGGCGCAGATCGCGACCCACGCCCCGAGCGCGGAGCATCCCCACGGCTCGCTCGCCCCGATCGAGCCGCAGCCCCTCGACGCCGACGCCACCGGCGGCGTCGCCGAGAGCCTCGATCCCGCGAGCGCGCTCTTCGCGCAGGCGAACGCGCGCATGCACGAGACGATGGTGCAGGACCCCTCCGGCGACGTCGATGTCGACTTCGTGCGCGGCATGATCCCCCACCATGTCGGTGCCGTCGAGATGGCCGAGATCGTGCTCGAGCACGGCGACGACCCGCAGATCCGCGCGCTGGCTCGCGAGATCGTCGCGCATCAGCGCGAGGAGATCCGCATGATGGAGGACTGGCTCGCGCAGACGGGCGACTGAGCGCGGCGTGATCGCCGGGTGCGGCGGCGCGGTCGGCCGTCAGGGCGCGTCGTCCTCCGCATCCCCGCCGTTCGCGCGCCCTTCGCCGGTCGCATCGTCGGGCGGGATCTCCGGGTTTATGCGGCTGGACAGCCATTGGTAGCCGCCGAGGGCGACGAGGGCAGACATCGCGGCGACGAACAACGCCGCCGGGTAGATCGCGTCGGGAATGCTGGCGCGGCTCGTCTTGAAGACCATGACGAGCGCCTCCAGGCTCGCGGCGATGACGATGATGGTGATGAACTTGGTCAGCGAGCGGCGCGATTCCACCGCCGAGCGCAGCTCGCGCCGACGCAGGATCTCCTCCTCGGCGATGAACTTCGCGGTCTCCACCACGGCGAAGCCGATGATCAGGAGCCCGATTCCCTCGAGCACCGGGTCGACCACGTCCCCGCTGGGCAGCGCGACCCACACGCGCCACAGCGCGCTCGCGACGAGCAGGAAGGCGAGCAGCATGATCGAGATCGTCGCGACGACGAAGTATGCGAGGGCCAGCCCCGAGTAGAGCGTCTTCATTCCCGTCGTTGCCCTTCCTCGTGCACGCGCCGGCGTAGCGGGTCGACGGCACGTCGGCGGCATGGAGGAGAGGAACGCACGGGCGTGCGTGACCGTTCGGCTCGCGCGTCGGCGCACCGCCGATCGCGGGCGCGGCCCTATCCGCCGGGGGCACCAGGCCGTAGGCCGGTGGCGTGCGCCGTGCGGAGAGAGGCCGCGCGGCCTCACCAGAACGAGCGACAGATCCGGACGGTCCCCGAGCCCATGCCGAGCTTCATCCGAGAGAACGCCCGCTGGCTCGCGGCAGGCTTCCTGCTGACCTTCGCCTCGGCCTTCGGCCAGACCTGGTTCATCGCGCTCTTCGCGGGCGCGATCAAGCAGGAGCATGGGCTGAGCGACGGCGGCTGGGGCACGCTCTACACCGCGGCGACCCTCTCGGCCGCGGCGCTGATGTTCTGGCGCGGCGCGCTCGCGGATACGATGCCGCTGTCACGGCTCGCGCCGCTCACGGCCTGCGCCTTCGCGCTCGCCGCGCTGGGCATGGCGGGCGCGCAATCGCTCTGGCTGCTCGGCGCGAGCGTCTTCCTGCTGCGCTTCTGCGGGCAGGGCATGTTCAGCCACATCGCGATGACGGCGATGGGGCGCTGGTTCGAGGCGCGGCGGGGGCGGGCGGTCTCGCTCGCCAATCTCGGCCATCCCGCCGGCGAGATCGCGGTCCCACTCGTCGTCGTGGCCGCGGCCGCGAGCCTCGGCTGGCGGCCGACCTGGATCGGCGTCGCGGGCGTGCTCGTCCTCGTCGTCGCGCCGCTCCTGTGGGCGCTGCTGCGGGAGGAGCGATCGCCCCGCGGCCGGCTCGACGCCGCCCCCCGCCGCGGGCTCGACGGGCGCGACTGGGCACGCGCCGACGCGCTGCGGCACTGGTTTCTCCCCGCGCTCCTGCCCGTGCTGCTGACGCCCGGCTTCATCGCCACCGTCGCCTTCTTCCACCAGTCGCACATCGCCGCGGTGAAGGGCTGGACCCTGGCGGAGATGGCGCCGGGCTACCCCGCCTTCGCGACGACGACGGTGATCTCTGCGCTCGCGGCGGGATGGGCGGCGGACCGGTTCGGGCCGCAGAGGCTCCTGCCGGTCTTCCTCCTGCCGATGGGCATCGGCATCGCCCTCGTCTTCCCGGCGGAGCGGGTCGTCGCCTGGTGGGGCGCGCTCGGCGTGATCGGGATCACGCAAGGTGCCGCGAGCGCGCTGTGGGGCGTGCTCCTGCCCCACGTCTACGGCACGCGGCACCTCGGCGCGATCCGCGCGCTGGCCACGACGATCATGGTGGTCTCGACGGCGATCGGCCCGGGCCTCACCGGCGTCCTGATCGACCTCGGCATCGGCTTTCCCACGCAGAGCCTGTTCATGGGCGCGTGGTGCGTCGTGCTGTCGATCGCTTGCGTCGCCATCGCGCGGCGGCTGACGGCGGAGCTGCGGCGCGGGTGGGAGATCGACGGGCTCGGCGAACCGGGCCGCTGAGCCCCGCGCCGGGTGTCCTCAGCCGCCCCGCATGTACGTCGCGAACGCGTCCGCCCAGTCCGGATGCCAGCGCGAGAGCGCGGGGCGGTTCTCGACGATGTCGCCGGCCGCCCAGAGGATGCGCTTCTCGTCCACGGCCCGGGTCACCTCGTTGTCCGGGCACAGGACGTAGAAGTCGCCCTCCTCGATCCGCTCGAGCATGAAGGTCACGGTCTCCTCCGGCGTCCAGGCGCCCGCCGGCTTCTCGGTGCGGCCCCGCGCGGTCAGCCCGGTGAAGACGAAGCCGGGAATGAGGAGGTGCGCCGTGATCCGGCAATCGGGATCCTGGCGCAGGTCGTGGGCGAGCGCCTCGGCGAAGGCCTTCACCCCCGCCTTCGAGACGTTGTAGGCGGGGTCCCCGGGCGGCGTGGTGATGCCCTGCTTCGAGCCGGTGACGACGACGAGCCCGTCGCGGCCGCCCCGGCGCATGCCCGGCACGAAGGCGTGGGCGCCGTTGATCACGCCCCAGAGGTTCACCGCGAGGATGCGCTCCCAGGCCTCGCGCGGGCCGTCGACGGCGCTGCCCGGCTGGATGCCGGCGTTCAGCATCAGCACGTCGGTGCCGCCGAAGCGCGCGGCGACCTCAGCCTCCAGCGTGACGAGGTCGGCGAGGCTCGACACGTCGCAGGCGCGCGCCAGGATGGCCTCCCCGCCGCGCGGCGCGTCGGCGTCGAGCACCGCCGCGGCCTGCGCGAGGCGCTCCTCGCCGAGATCGGCGACGACGACGTTCAGGTCGGCTCGCGCGAAGCGGCGCGCCGCGGCGAGGCCGATGCCCGCCGCGCCGCCGGTGACGACGGCGGTGGCGCCGGGCTTCAGGGAGGGATGGGCCATGGCGGATCCTCCGAGCTGTTCGTTTCCCGCCCTCCGACGTCGCGGCGTCGATCCGGTGCGCGGCCGGGGGGCTGCCGGCGGCCCTCTTCGCGAGGCGCCGTCGGCATCATGGAATCGTCGACGGCGGATCGCCATCCGCTTTCGCGCACCACGGGGCGGGAGCCGGGCGCCCTCACCCTCCGCCACGTCGTGGTCGTCGCCGTGGAAGCGCTCGGCGACCGCCCCGTTCGCCGAGCTCGACGGCGGGCACCGACGCGGTCGCGTCCGCCGGAGGTGGCACCATGGGGGGATCGGACGAATGCGGGACGTCTATCGGCGTCGGACCGACCCGAGGCGCGACTTCATGTCCTCGCGGGCACGGTGGACGCGCGTGCGGTAGGTCGCGAGCGTGATGCCCATGCGCGCGGCTCTGCCCGACTGATCCCCTCCGACGTTCATCTCCACGAGCAGCGCGTCGCGGCGACCCGGGGCGAGACCGTCGATCGCGTGGACGATGTCCGCACAGGTCACCGCCTGCTCCTGCAGTGGCGGCGTGCTCGGCTCGCTGCCGGGCTCGATGGGCAGCAGATCGGGCGTTCTCGCCTCGCGCTTCGCCGCGTCACGCGCAGCGTTGCGAAGGATCGCGTGAAGCCACGCCTGCGGCGAGCCGTCGCCCGCGTAGGTGGCCCGCTTCGCGAGCGCGCGGGCTATCGCCTCGTGAACCAGATCGTCCGCGAGATCCCTGTCACCGACCAACCGCAGCGCATGGCGACGAAGGCGCGGCACCTCGTCCACCACGAGACCCTCGAAGCGCGTCATCCAACCTCCCATCGTCGATCACAGCCAAGAGGCGAACCGTGGCCGGAGCATGGCGTGCCGTCGGGGTGAAATCATCCGGCGTGCGCGTCGTCATCTATCGTGGGCTGGGCATTCATCCTCTGAAGGAGACACGCATGATCAAGCGCTGGCAGGTCGTTCGGGCCGCCCTCATCGCAGGCTTCATCTCGTTCGGCATCGCCGCCCACGCTCAGGAGACGGCGCCCGGCGGGGCGTTGCCGGAGGTCGAGATCACCGAGGAGAAGATCGATGCGTTCGCCGAGGCGACGCTCGCGCTCTCCGAGATCAATCGCGCCTACGAGGAGCAGGCGGCTGACGTCGGCACCGAGGAGCAGCGCGAGCAGCTGATGATGGCCGTCAACGTGGCGATGCTGGATGCGGTAGAGCGGGTCGAGGGCATCTCGGTGGACGAGTACAACGCAATGGCTGTCGCCGCGCAGAGCGACGTCGAGCTGAACGGCGCGATCACCGAGGCGATCGAGGCCCGTATCACGATGCCGCAGTGACGCGGCGTCCCGACGACGAGAGCGTCCCCGGCCGTTCGGAGCCGGGGGCGCTGGCTCGATCGAGGTCGGTGGCGCGCGCTCCGAGGCGCGCCCCCCTTCGCCCTTCCCCTTCTGCGCGAGCCCTCGCCGCGCAGCGCCGCCCACGTTCCCCGCGAAGCGTGGGAACGGCGGCCGTGCGTGCGGGGGTGCGCGCGGCCTCAGAGACCTTCGAACAGCGCGCTCGAGATGTAGCGCTCGGCGAAGGAGCAGGCGAAGGTGACGATCGTCTTGCCCTTCATCTCGGGACGTGCGGCGATCTCCAGCGCCGCGGCGACGTTCGCGCCCGTCGAGATGCCGCCGGGGATGCCGTCGGCGCGGGCGAGCGCGCGGGACGTGTCGAAGGCCGTCTGGTTGCCCACCGTCACGACCTCGTCGATCAGGTCGCGCTCGAGGACGTCGGGCACGAAGCCCGCGCCGATGCCCTGGATCTTGTGCGGGCCGGGCTGCCCGCCCGACAGGACCGGGCTGTCCTCGGGCTCGACCGCGATCACCCTCACCGCGGGCTTGCGCGCCTTCAGCACCTTGCCGACGCCGGTGATCGAGCCGCCGGTGCCCACCGCCGAGACGAGGACGTCGACCTCGCCGCTCGTGTCGTTCCAGATCTCCTCCGCCGTCGTCACCCGGTGGATGTACGGGTTCGCGGGGTTGGAGAATTGCTGCGGGATCACCGCGCCCGGGATCTCCTGCGCCAGCTCCTTCGCCCGCGCCACGGCGCCCTTCATGCCCTGCGGACCGGGCGTGAGCTCGAGCTCGGCGCCGAGGAAGGCGAGCATCTTGCGCCGCTCGAGCGACATCGTCTCGGGCATGACGAGGATGAGCCGGTAGCCGCGCGCGGCGGCGACGAAGGCCAGCGCGATGCCGGTGTTGCCCGACGTCGGCTCGATCAGCGTGGCGCCGGGCGCGATGCGCCCTTGCGCCTCCAGATCCTCGATCATGGAGACACCGATGCGGTCCTTCACCGAGGCGATGGGGTTGAAGAACTCGAGCTTCAGCAGGATGTTCGCCTCGATGCCGCGCTCCTGCGGCAGCCGCGCGAGGCGCACGAGGGGCGTGTCGCCGATCGTCTGGGTGATCGAGTCGTAGACGCGACCGCGCCCGTGGGTGCGCGGTGTCTCGTCGGTGCGTGCGGTCTCGGCCATGAGAGCCTCCGTGTTTCGGTTCGGCCCCCTTTAGCGTATTTCACGCGTGATGTCGCGCTTGTTTTGGAATTCACATCTCAGATAGCGAAATCGAGCGCGCCGTCGCTGCTGGCGCCGGGCTCCTTCATCGCGTCGGAGCGCGTGCACAGGTCCTCCACCGTGATCGCGTCGAGCTCGCCGAGGAAGGCCTCGCCCGCGCTCTTGACCACGGGACCGACGACCTCGTCGACGAGCTGGCTCTCCGGCAGCGGCGGCAGCCCGTCCTCGCCGGTGACGCTCATCGCCGCGCGCACGATGTCGCCGGCGGTGATCCGCCGGCGCTCCTTGGCCAGCTCGTAGCCGCCGCGCGGCCCGCGCACGCCCTTGAGGATGCCGAAGCGCACCAGCGCCTGGAGCACGGTCTCCAGATGGCGCGGCGGCAGGTTGTGGCGCTGCGCCAGCACCTTCGCCGCCACCGGTGTCGGGCGTGCGTGGAGCGCGATGTCCACCACGGCGGCGATGGCGAGCAGCGAACGGCGTGACAGCAGGATCATGATGGCGAACCCCCTCGTGCGGCCGTTCGGCCATCCTTTTCCACCGGCCTCCCGGCGCTCACCCGCCGGTCGATCCGAACCCCCCACCGGCGCGGGGCGTCTCCCCGAGCGCGGCGACCTCGATCAGCGTCGCCCGCGTGACCGGTGCGATGACCAGCTGCGCGATGCGCATGCCCCGGGTGATCCGGAACGGCGCCTCGCCCAGGTTCACGAGCAGCACCATCACCTCGCCGCGATAGTCCGCGTCGATGGTGCCCGGCGCGTTGAGCACGGTGACCCCGTGCTTCGCCGCCAGCCCGGACCGTGGCCGCACCTGCGCCTCGTAGCCGTCGGGCAGCTCGAGGGCGAAACCCGTCGGGACCAGGGTCCTCTCCCGAATCCCCAGCTCGACATACGTAGTATGACCGATCGCCGCAACGAGGTCGAGCCCCGCCGCACCGTCGGTCTCGTATTTCGGCAACGAAAGATCGCCGCAATGGGGCAGGCGCTTGACGCGAATGGTCGCAGTCACGTGGGGGGGGCCTCCTCTCCCGCCGCGAGCAGGATCGCGATGCGGTCCACGAGGCGCCGCGCGACCTCGTCCTTGCCGGCGCGGGGCCAGCTCTCGACGCCCGCCCGATCGACGAGATGCACGGCGTTGTGATCCCCGCCCATCACCCCGCCGCCCGCGACGGAGACATCGTTGGCGACGACGAGGTCGCAGCCCTTGCGCGCGAGCTTGGCGCGGGCGTTGGCGATCACGTCGTCGGTCTCCGCGGCGAAGCCGACGACGAGGGCCGGGCGGCCGTGCGTGCGCTGCGCGACGCCGGCGAGGATGTCCGGGTTGAGCGCGAGCGCGAGCGGGGCGGGGGCGCCGCCGTCCTTCTTGCGCTTGGAGGGCGCCTCCTCCGCCGCGCGCCAGTCGGCGACCGCGGCGGCGAAGATCCCGACGTCCGCCGGCAGCGCCGCCTCGACGGCGGCCGCCATCTCGCGCGCCGTCTCGACGCGCACGACGGCGACGCCCGGCGGATCGGGGATCGTCACCGGCCCGGAGATCAGCGTCACCCGGGCGCCCGCAGCGGCGGCGGCGGCGGCGATGGCGTGGCCCTGCTTGCCGGAGGAGCGGTTGGCGATGTAGCGCACCGGGTCGATCGGCTCGTGCGTGGGGCCGGACGTGACGAGGACATGGCGCCCGGCGAGGGGTCCCGTGCGCGCGGACGTCCGGGCGGCCAGGAGCGCGGCGAGCGCCTCGGCGATCTCGACGGGCTCCGCGAGCCGCCCCGGCCCGCTCTCGGGCTCGGCCATCGGCCCGGCGTTCGGGCCGACGACGGCGACGCCGTCGGCCTCGAGCGTCGCGAGGCTGCGACGAGTCGCCGGGTGGCGCCACATCGTCGGGTTCATCGCCGGCGCGATCAGGACCGGCGCCGTCGTGGCCAGCAGCACGGTGGTCGCGAGGTCGTCCGCCAGGCCGCTCGCCATGCGCGCCATGAGGTTCGCCGTGGCGGGGGCGACGACGACCGCGTCCGCCTCCCGCGCGAGGCGGATGTGGCCGATCGCAGCCTCGTCCTCGCCGTCGAACAGGTCGGTGAAGGCACGCTCCCCCGACAGCGCCGCCGCCGCGAGCGGCGTCACGAAGCGCTGCGCGCCCTCGGTCAGCACGCAGCGCACCCGCGCCCCGCGCTCGCGCAGGCGGCGGATCAGGTCGAGCGCCTTGTAGGCGGCGATGCCGCCGCCGATGACGAGGAGGATGCGGGTGCCGTCGAGGGTCATTGGAGCCGCCGTCGATGAGCGTTGATCGATCTCTAGCACGCCCAGGCGCCCATGCGGAACGCGGCCCCACGCGGATGCGCGCAATTCGACGCGTCCGGTGAACGCTCCGCCGACCATGCGACGCGATTGAGCCTCTCTCAACCACGTTCGCTCACCCGCCGCTGGCGGCGATCGCGCGAGAACGCTCCCCTGTCACGCACCCGGGGGAGGCCCGACGCCATGCAGCGTCTCACCATGATCCTCGTTCTCGCCGCCTGGTTCGCCTTCGCGCCGGCGCCGCTGCAGGCGCGCGAGCGCGTCGCCTTCGACCTCGACGTGCCCGCCGGTACGATCGTAGTGCGCGCCTCCGAGCGGGCGCTCTATCTCGACCTCGGCGACGGCACCGCGATCCGCTACCGCGTGGCGGTGCCGCGCGCCGACAAGATGTGGACCGGCTGGCGGCGCATCGACGGCAAGCACGTCGCCCCGGCCTGGACGCCCCCGCCGGACGTGCGCCGCGACATGCCCCACCTGCCCGACCTGATCCCCGGCGGCCACCCCTCGAACCCGATGGGCGCCGCCGCGCTCACCCTCGACGACGGCCTCACGGCCATCCACGGCACGACGCGCACGATGCGCGCCTCGATCGGCTCGGCGGCGAGCTACGGCTGCATCCGCATGCGCGACGAGGACGTGCTCGACCTCATGCAGCGGGTGCGGGTGGGGACGCCGGTGGTGATGGTGCGGTGAGAGGGGGGGGCGTGCACGCCGCCTTGCTTCATGCTAGACGTAGAGTCCCGCCCGGGTAGCGCGGGCGATCGGAGGAAGGCATGAGCGCGGGACGTGTCACGATCGAGCTGCCGGCCGAGATCGTCGAGGTCGCGAGGCGCGCCGCCGCGATCGACAAGCTCGACGTCGAGACGCTCCTCGCGGATCTCGTGACGCGTCATGCGGAATACGTCGACGCACTGTCCGACGGAGACACCTCGAAGATCCGCTTCTCTCTGGATCGCTACGAGCTTCAGCGCGATCCGGGCGAGAGCGACGCGGACTTCGAAGAGCGCCTGTCGCTCTTCAGGTGATGCGGGCATGATCCCGCTGAAGGCGGGCGACTTCGTCTGGACCTCGTTTCCCTACGAGCAGTCACCGAACATGCCGGGTCCGGTTCGCCACGCCGCCTGCGTGATCGGCGTCTTCACGCCGCGCGACGCGGCATCGATCACCTCGGCACCGCTTTCGAGCCGAGGTCTCGTCGTCGCGGTCTACACCACCTCGCGCGTCGGGCGCTTCGAGGGCGCCCTGCCCGTGGGGGTGCTCGGCGTGTCCGTCGATGCGGCACGGCGGAGCGGGCAGTCGGTGCCGTTCCTGATCGACGTGCGCAAGCGCGCCTGGATACCGTTCGACCGCAGGTTCTTCCCGGAGATCGACAGCCCCGGGCACGGCGTGATCGGGCCGGCGGGTCCGCAGCTCTTCCGCCGGATCGTCGACGAGTACCGCAGAATCAACGAGCGGCATCGCGAGCTCGTCGTCGATCTCGGCCCGCTGCGGCCGTGATCGCGCCCCCGTCGATCCCTCACGCCGCCGCGAGCCGCCGCCCCCGCCGCACGAGCAACATCGCTATCACGCCCATGTTGACGAGGTTCCAGGCGAGCCCGTTGAGGAAGGCGGGCGCGTAGTCGCCCGACGCGTCGAAGATCGCGCCCGAGAGCCAGCCGCCGAAGGCCATGCCGAGGATCGTCGCCATCAGCACGAGGCCCACCCGCATGCCGGCCTCCGCCGGCGCGAAGTACTCGCGCACGACGATGGCGTAGCTCGGCACGATGCCGCCCTGGAACAGGCCGAACAGCGCCGAGACGACGTACAGCGCGGCGAGCCCGTCGACGAGCATGTAGAGGAGGAGCGCGAAGGCCTGCAGCGTCGAGCCGATCAGCAGCGTCGCGAGCCCGCCGATCCGGTCGGCGACGAAGCCCGACGCGATGCGGCTGACGATCCCGAAGAGCATCATCAGCGAGAGCATCTGCGCCCCCGCCCCGGCGCCGAAGCCGAGCTCGGTGCAATACGCGACGATGTGCACCTGCGGCATCGCCATCGCCACGCAGCAGGCGATGCCGGCGACGAAGAGGAGCGCGGTGAGCGCGTTCGTCGAGAGCCCGAGCGCGGCACGCCCGGGCGGGACGACGTGCGCCGTCCCCGCCTCGCCGAGCGGCGCGCGGCGCCGCAGCGAGAGCGCGAGCGGCACCATGCCGACGAGGAGGATGCCCGCGATGACGAGGTGCGCCGTGCGCCAGCCGCTCGTCTCGACGAGCGCCTGAACGATCGGCGGCCAGATCGCGCCGGCGATGTAGTTGCCGGCAGCGCAGATCGCCACCGCGATGCCGCGCCGCCTGAGGAACCAGTGCGAGATCTCGGCGATCAGCGGCCCGAGCGTCGCCGACGCGCCGAGCCCCACGAGCCCGTGGGCGAAGATGAAGACCGGCAGGCTCGGCGCCGCCGCGCTCGCGACGTAACCCGTCGCGAGGAGGCCCGCGCCGGCGAGCAGCGGCGGCACGATGCCGGTGCGGTCGGCGAGCCGCCCCATCGTCACGCCGCCGCCGGCGAAGGCGAGCATCAGCACGGTGTAGGCGAGCGAGGAGGCCGCGCGGCTCGCCTCGAAGGCCGCCTCGACGGTCGGCAGGACGACGACGATCGACCACATGCCCACGCCGCCGAGCGAGGACAGGCACACGGCGATGGCGAGCCGGATCCAGGCGGGCCGGGCGTCGATCGCGTCCGCGGAGGCGCGCGCGAGGGGAGGGGGTGCCTTCATCCCGCGAGCCCTATCACGGGAACGCCCACGCGACGAGGGCGCGGCATGCCGAGGCCGTCGTGCGGCGAGGCGCGCGTCGTGCGAGGCGCCGCGCGGCTCACCCGTCGAGCGGCACCGTCTCCTCCAGCGCGATGCCGAAGCCCGCGAGCCCGACATAGGCGCGCGACGAGCTCGCGAGGTTGCGGATCGAGGAGACGCCGAGGTCGCGCAGGATCTGCGCGCCGAGCCCCACCTCGCGCCAGGCGGCGTTGCGCTCGGCCTCCGAGCGGCTCGCTTCCTCGGAATAGGAGGTGAGCGGCACGCCCGCCGTGCCCTCGCGCAGGTAGACGAGCACGCCGCGCCCCTCCGTCGCGAAGCGCGCGAGCGCGCGGTCGACGGCGCCGGTGGGTCCGAACACGTCGGAGACGACGTTGGCGCGGTGCAGGCGCGCGAGCACGCCCTTGCCGTCGCCGATGCGGCCGTGGACCACCGCGAAGTGCTGCACGGCGTCGAAGGGGGTCGTGTAGGCGTAGCCCGTCATCGGCCCGTGGCGGGTCTCGACGGGGAAGGTGCCCACCCGCGTCACCAGGCTCTCCCGGCGTTGACGATAGGCGATCATGTCGGCGACCGAGACGCGCACGAGGCCGTGGCGCTCGGCGAAGGCGACGATCTGCTCGCCCTTCATCACCGTGCCGTCGTCGTTTGCGAGCTCGCAGATCACGCCGACCTCGGGGAGCCCCGCGAGCCGGCACAGGTCGACGGCGGCCTCGGTATGGCCGGAACGCATCAGCACGCCGCCCTCCTTGGCGACGAGCGGGAAGACGTGGCCCGGGCGCACGAAGTCCTCGGCACCCATGTTGCCGTTTGCCAGCGCCCGCACGGTGTTGCAGCGCTGCTCGGCGGAGATGCCGGTGGTCAGCCCGTGGCGGACGTCCACCGAGACCGTGAAGGCGGTGCCCAGCGGCGCGTCGTTCGAGGCGACCATCGGGTCGAGCCGCAGGCGCTTCGCCTCTGCCGCCGTCACCGGCGCGCAGACGATGCCGCAGGTGTTGCGGATGATGAACGCCATCTTCTCGGGCGTGCACAGCGAGGCGGCGACGATGAGGTCGCCCTCGTTCTCGCGGTCGTCGTCGTCGGTGACGATGACGATCTCGCCGCGGGCGAAGGCTTCGATGGCGTCGGTGACCGATTGGGGCATGATGTCTGCTCGTCGGCGGGCGGATGTGCCGCGCGGGTGTCTTAGCCGAAGGGACGCTCCAGGGGCCAGCGGCGCACGGCGCCGACCTGTCCCCTGTGGCGCAGATAGTGGTCCGCGATCACGCAAGCCACCATGGCCTCG
This sequence comes from Salinarimonas sp. NSM, assembly GCF_052380005.1. Taxonomy (NCBI): domain Bacteria; kingdom Pseudomonadati; phylum Pseudomonadota; class Alphaproteobacteria; order Hyphomicrobiales; family Salinarimonadaceae; genus Salinarimonas; species Salinarimonas sp. NSM. The sequence continues at coordinate 78,877 of NZ_JBQTCJ010000001.1, read as the reverse complement.
CCCACCGGCACGGCGCGGATACCGACGCAGGGGTCGTGGCGGCCCTTGGTGACGACCTCCGTCTCCTGGTTCTCGCGCGTCACCGAGGCGCGCGGCGCCAGGATCGAGGAGGTCGGCTTGACCGCGAAGCGGGCGACGACCGGCTGGCCCGTGGAGATGCCGCCGAGCACGCCGCCGGCCCTGTTGGAGCGGAACACCGGCGCGCCGTCGTTGCCCGGGCGCATCTCGTCGGCGTTCTCCTCGCCGGTGAGGGCGGCGGCCGCGAAGCCCTCGCCGATCTCGACGCCCTTGACCGCGTTGATCGACATCAGCGCGCCGGCGAGATCCCCGTCGAGCTTGGCGTAGATCGGCGCGCCGAGGCCCGGGGGCACGCCCTCGGCCACGATCTCGATCACCGCGCCGATCGACGAGCCCGCCTTGCGGATGCCGTCGAGATAGTCCGCCCAGCGCTCCGCCGCCTTCGCATCGGGGCAGAAGAAGGGGTTGCGGGAGACCTCCTCCCAGTCCCAGGCCGTGCGGTCGATCGCATGCGGGCCCATCTGCACGAGCGCGCCGCGTACCACCATGCCCGGCACGACCTTGCGGGCGATGGCGCCGGCCGCGACCCGCGCCGCCGTCTCGCGCGCCGAGGAGCGCCCGCCGCCGCGATAGTCGCGCACGCCGTACTTCACGTCGTAGGCGAAGTCCGCGTGTCCGGGGCGGTAGGCGTCCCTGATCTCGCCGTAATCCTTCGAGCGCTGGTCGACGTTCTCGATGAGGAGCGCGATCGGCGTGCCGGTGGTCACCTGCGCCGCCATCCGCTCGTCCTGGAACACCCCCGAGAGGATCCTCACCGCGTCCGGCTCGCGCCGCTGCGTCGTGAAGCGCGATTGCCCCGGCCGGCGGCGGTCGAGCTCGGCCTGGATCTCCTCCACGGTGAGCGGGATGCCGGGCGGGCAGCCGTCTACCACGCAGCCGAGCGCCGGCCCGTGGCTCTCGCCGAAGGTCGTGACGCGGAAGAGATGGCCGAACGTGTTGTGGGACATGGGGGTGGGCTCCTGCCCCGGTTTCTAGGGGAGAAGCGCGGGGAGGGGAAGGGGGAGGGAGGGCGCAGGGGGAGCGGCACGGGTTGCGATTGATCCGGGCAACGATTGCACGTATCCAGGGGTATCGCCATCCACCGGATCGAGCCGTCGCCATGGATGAAGCCCTCGTGCTCCTGGGAATCCTCGGCGCGCTCCTGGCCGGTGCGATCAGCCCGGGACCGAGCTTCGTCCTGGTGTGCCGCTCGGCGATGCTCTACTCGCGCAAGGCGGGGCTCTCGGCCGCCCTCGGCATGGGGCTCGGCGGCGCGATCTTCGGCAGCCTGGCGCTCCTGGGCCTCGGCGCGCTGCTGCGAGAGGTGCCTTCTCTGCACGTCGCCCTGAAGCTCGTCGGCGGCGCCTACCTCCTCTACCTCGCCTGCCGGATCTGGCGCGGCGCGACGGAGATCCTCGACGTCCGCGAGGCCGACGCCACGGGCGGCGAGCGTCATCTGCGCCGTGTCTTCTGGCTGTCGCTGACGACGCAGTTGAGCAATCCGAAGACCGCCGTCGTCTACGGCAGCATATTCGCGGCCTTCCTGCCGGCGAACCCGCCGGTGGGGCTGCTGCTCGCGCTCGTCCCCGGGATCTTCCTGGTCGAGTTCGCCTGGTACGCCGTGGTCGGCACGGTCTTCTCCAGTCGCAGGCCGCAGGCGGCCTACCTCCGCTCGAAGCGCGCGATCGACCGTGTCATCGCCCTGATCCTCGGCGGGCTCGGGGGCAAGCTGCTCTACGAGGGACTGTCCCAGAGGTGACGCGGGCTCTGGACGAGATCTCTCGAGGAGGAGCGGGCTCGGCCCCCCACCGGATCTACGCCACGGCCGCGCGCGGCGCCGCCCCGTCTGCGCCGATCGCCTCTCCGGTCGCGATCGAGGCCGCCCCGAACAGATCCCCCTGCAGATAGTCCACGCCCCAGCTCGCCAGCATGGCGGCGGCTTCCTCGGTCTCGACCCACTCCGCCACGGTGGGGATGCCGAGGTGGTGGGCGAGGTCGACGAGGGTGCGCACGAAGAAGCGGTCGTCGGGCGAGCGGGCGAGGTTCTGGACGAAGGCGCCGTCGATCTTCACGAGATCCACGGGGAAGTCGCGCAGGTGGCGGAAGGAGGTGTGGCCCGCGCCGAAATCGTCGAGCGCGATGGCGACGCCCAGCGCCTTCATGGCGTCGAGCCGGCCGCGGGTGGCGTCGGGATCGCGCACGGCGACCGTCTCCGTCACCTCGACGATCAGCCGCTCGGCGACCCCGGGATGCGCGCCGAGCGTCGCGGCGAGGATGCCGAGCCAATCCGGCGTCTCGAGGGTGAGCGGCGAGAGGTTGACCGACAGCCGCTCGGCGGGATGCGCGACGAGGTGCCGGGCGGCGAGCTCGAGCACGCGCGCGTCGAGCAGCGGCACGAGGCCCGCGCGCTCGACGACGGGGATGATGTCCGCGGCGCCCACGATGCGGCCGTCGGTCTCGCGGATGCGCGCGAGCGCCTCGTGGAAGGCGACGCGGCGCGTCCCGCCGGCCTCGACCACCGGCTGGCGGGCGGCGACGACCCGGCGCTCGTTCAGCGCGGCGACGACGTCGAGCTCGCGACCGGCCCGCGTCGCCGGCCCCCCGCGCAGCGTGCCGGGACGATAGATCTGGTAACCGGCGGCGGTGCGACGGCTCGCGGTGAGCGCCTCCTCGGCCCGGCGCAGCAGGCCCGCCGCCTCGCTCGCGTGGTCGGGCGCGCTCGCCGCGCCGATGGCCACGCGCACGGAGACGGGGCCGCGGGGCGTCGCCAGCGGCGCACCCTCGACGCCGGCGCGCAGGCGCTCGGCGGCGATCGGCGCCTGCTCCAGCGTGCAGGACAGCAGCGCGACGCCGAAGCGGTTCGAGGCGTAGCGCGCGAACACGTCGCGGCGGCGCATCACCACGGCGGCGCGGCGCATCGCCTCCTCGATGGCGAGGTCGGCGACCTCGAAGCCGTGCTCCTGGTTCAACCGGTCGAGGCCCTCGATCGACATGACGAGGAGCGTCATCGACCGGTTCGAGCGCACCGCCGCCGCAACGTCCCGCCCGATCTGGGCGAGGAAGGCCGCCCGCGTGTTGGGGCCGGACTGCGTCTCGTGCGCGGGCGGAGCCAGACGCAGGACGCCGTGCGCGAAGGCGGGGCGCCCGTCGGCGTCGGCGTACCAGCGCCCGGTATCCTCGACCTGGACGCAGCCGTCCGTGCCGGCGCCGTGGGCACCGCGGGCGGCGGCGGGCAGGCGCAGCAGGTAGGTGGCGCGAAAGGGCACGCCCGCGCCGGAGGCCGCCTGTGCGCTCTCCACCTGTCCGGCGTCGAGCACGGCGTCGTGGCGGGTGCGCCCGCCGACGTCCTCGCAGGCGAGCCCGAAGGCGGCGCCGGTGGCGAAGGGCGCCATGTCGGGCAGGCCGAAGACCTCCGCCGCGTTGGCGCTCCAGGCGAGCGCGTCGCTCGCGACGTCCCAGTCGTAGACGACCTCGCCGATCGAGGTGAGCACGGAGCGCGGGTCGAGGGGGCCGCGAGCGCGCTCGGGGCGGCATGCGGCGGGATTCGCTCCGGCCGCGCTGCGGTCGATCTCGCGTCTCGCGCCGCCGGGGCGTGCTCCCTCGAATTCCATGACGTCCCCGTCCCCCGCCCGACGCCGCGCGTGCCCACGCGCGCAGGTTCTCGGAAACGACGATGCGAGCGGAGGGTTAACGAAGGGTGAAGAGCGGCGCGAGACTTGCTAGCAATGAGCCGTCGTCCACGAGGGAGGCCACGGCGTTGCATAACGAGACATTAACGCGAGGGTCGCAATGCCGCGCGCTCGTGCCGCTGGAGGCGCCGGCGGCCGCGCCGTGCGCGGCGGCGGGCCGCCCCGACGCGGGCTTCCTCACCCAGCTCATCGCCTGCGAGCGCCGGCTGCCGGCCTATCGCGAGCGCCGGCGCGCCGAGCCGGCGGACGGGGCGGCGCGCTACGGCGCCGTCGGGGCCACGGGAGCGCGGGCGGGCTGGTCGCGCAACCTCTGAGGCGCGGGAGCGCGGCGGGAAGGGAGCACGGGCGACGTGCCCCTCGAACGCCGAAAGGCCCGCGCGAGCGGGCCTTCGTCATGTCCGGAGGAGCGAATGCGCCTTAGCGACGAAGCCGGGGAGGTCAGTCCTCGGACTTCACCGTCAGCACCTGGCGACCGCGGTACATGCCGGTCTTCAGGTCGATGTGGTGCGGGCGGCGCAGCTCGCCGGAATCCTTGTCCTCGACGTAGGTCGGGGCCTTCAGCGCGTCGGCCGAGCGGCGCATGCCGCGCTTGGACGGCGAGGTCTTTCTCTTCGGAACGGCCATTGTTCGTCTCCGGTCGGGGCATACGTCGGCGCACGCGGGTCCGCGGCTCGCCGGCGGGAATTTCGGTCGAGGCGCGGTCTATATACGCTCGGGCCGCCCTTGCCTACCCCCAAAAATCGAGCCGACGACGAAATCCGCCGCGGCGCGCCGGCCGGCCCGCCCAGGTGCCCGCGCGGCCTCTGGCACGACGACGCGCCACGCCCTACCTCGGAGCGACGAGACGCGCACAGGAGGAACACCCGATGTCCGGCAAGACGCTCACCGCCGCGGAGCGCGACGCGATGCTCCCCGGGCTCACCGGCTGGAGCCTCGTGGAAGGCCGCGACGCCATCCACAAGCGCTACGAGTTCGCCGACTTCGTCTCCGCCTTCGGCTGGATGGCGAAGGTGGCGATCGTCGCGGAGAAGCACGACCACCACCCCGAATGGTTCAATGTCTACAAGACGGTGGAGGTGACGCTCTCCACCCACGACGCCGGGGGCCTCACCCGCCTCGACGTGGCACTCGCCCAGGCGATGGACCGGCTCGCCGCCGGTTGAGCGGCCGTGATCATCGCGTCGCCGCCACGAAGCCGCCGTCGACGACGATCTCGGTCCCAGTGACGTAGCGCGCCTCGTCGCTGGCGAGCCAGGCGACGGCGTTCGCGACGTCGAAGGCGTCCCCCATGAAGCCCATCGGCACCTGCGCATTGCGGGTGGCGACGAAACCCTCGTAGTCTCCCCCGGCATACTTGTCGGCGAGGCGCCGCACCAGCGGCGTGCCGATCAGGCCCGGCACGACGGCGTTGAGGCGCACGCCCTTCGGGGCGTAGATCACCGCCGTCGTGCGGGTCATCTGGAGGAGCGCGGCCTTCGCCGCGGCATAGGCGACCTGCGGCTTGCCGATGTAGCGCAGCCCCGCGACCGAGGCGACGCTCACCACCGCGCCGCGCCCCTGCCGCTCCATCACCGGCAGCACCGCCTTGCAGCACAGCCAGGCGCTCTTGAGGTTGACGTCGATCTGCGCGTCGAAGGTCTCCTCGTCCATCTCCACGGGGCCGCCCGGCTCGGAGCGGCCGACGTTGTTGACGAGGACGTCGATGCGTCCGTGCCGGTCGACGACGCCGGCCGCGAGCGCCTCGACGGCGGCGCGGTCCGTCACGTCGCAGGCGTGCACCTCGCAGCGGCCGCCCTCGCCGGCGACGATCCTGCGCGTCACCTCCGCCGCCTCGGGGTCGCGGTCGCAGCCCACCACAATCGCGCCGCGGCGCGCCATCAGGGTGGCGATGGCCTGGCCGTTGCCCCAGCCCTCGCCCTTCGAGCCGTCGGCGCGCGAGCCGCAACCGGTGACGAGGACGATCCGGTCCGTGAAGTCGAGCATGAGGTGCCTCCCGAGCCCGGCGCGGGCCGTATGCTTTCCCTAATGTAAAGCGCGTCGGTCGCGCACGTCTCGAAATGGAGCGTTCGCGCAAACCCGGCTTTCGGATCTCGCTGCTTAAAGGATCCTGAAAGCGAGGAGAACGACCATGTTCGATTTCGGGAAGCCCTCCCTTCGGAAGACCCGCTTCTGGAGCCACGACGCCGGCAACGTCGCCATCGCCTTCGCGCTGACCCTGATCCCGACGCTGGGCCTCACCGGTGCCGCGGTGGACTACACCCGCGTCAACGCCGCCCGCGAGTTCGCGCGCAGCGTGAGCGACGGGACCGCGGTGCGCATCGCCGCCGCGGACGCCGACATCGCGACGCAGGCGCTCGCGGGAGCCAGGGCGCTGATCGAGAGCCGCTACGGCGACCAGCTGACCGCGATCGAGGTCACCGGCCGCTGGCTCGACCCGGCGCATTACTCCGTGCGCGTCGAGGCCTCCCTCGACACGCGCATCCTGGCCGCGGTGCCGGGCATGCCGCGCGAGATACCCTTCACGCTGGAGAGCGTGACGCGGCGCATCCCGCCGACATACGTGACGACGCCGCCCCACCGATCGCTGCTCGAGCCGGAGGCGGCGGACTACAACCGCATCTACATGTACTGCTACGATCCCGAGCGCGCGAACGAGGCGGACGGCGGGCGCCGCGCGATCACCCCCATCGCGGACAACGGCTCGCCGCCCACGGACTATGCGGCGCAGGGGCGCACGCTCCCCACCTGCGGTGCGGGCGAGGTGGTGAGCTACATGCTGCGCAACGTCCGCAGCGCCCGCTCCGACCCGCGCCGCTGGGATGCGCCGGGCGAGCAGGTCTACGAGTACTATGCCGACACGGTGCTCGATCCCGAGACGCGGGTGATGATCCACGACGTGCGCGGCTATCGCGTGACGGCCGGCACCACGCGCACGCCCCTCGACATGCGTGCGAGCCCGATCCTCGAGACGATCCGCTGCGCGACGCTCGCCGAATGCGAGCCGGTGGCGCGAGGCGGCATCATCCCCAACCGCCGCACCGGCCGCACGCCCCAGACGGCGACGCAGGCCTGCGAGGAGGGCATGTACATGTACTTCGGCTGGGAGGACCGTCCGCCGAACCTCGGCTGGACCGACACGGACTACGACGACATCCGCCTCGTGGTGAACTGCCCGGTGCGGGAGCGGGTGACCGACAAGCAGGTGATGATCGTGCGCTGAGGCACCCGGAGCGGCGGTCGCGCGCCGGTCGCGCGCTCAGAAGCCGCCACCGAGCTCGAGGATGCGCTCGCGCAGCCGTGCGACCTCGGCCTCGAGCGTCCGGATCCGTGCCTTGAGCGCCGCCTCGCTCGGCGTGCCGGCTTGCGTCGCCGGGGCGGCTCCCTCGGCCCGCGGCTCGCCCTCGCCGGCGTCGAGGAAGGCGACGCCGGCCTCGCCGCCGCGGCGCCAGCGCAGCTCGGCGCGGTGCACGACGTTCATCTGCGGGATGACGATCTCGAAGTGGCCGGGCAGCGTCACACCCTCCGAGATCGCGATCTTGGCGCCGGTCTCCGAGATGTTGCGCACCACGCAATCGACCGTGACCGAGCCGCCGCCGTAGCTGATGCGCGCAGCCACGAGCGCGCGCCGCCGTGGCGCCGTCCGCTGCTCGCTCGTCTCGTCCAGGATGCTCATCGTCGCGTCCTTCCGATCACGCAGCGTAGCGACGCGCTGCTGCGATCCGGTTAACGCGATGCCCGAGCGGCCGGCCAGGTGAAGTCGTCCGCCCGACCCGGGACGGCGGTGGGCGCGACGCCGTCGGCGAGCACGCGCTCGTTGAGCAGGCGCGTCGCCCGGCCTGCCAGCGGCGGGGCGCGAACGAGCGCCGGCGAGGCCGCCGCGGGGGCCTCGGTCAACGGCACCACGGGGCCGATGGCGGGCGGGGCCTCCTCGATCTCGACGTCCTGCGGCGCCTCGGGAAGGGCGGAGAGCCGTGCGACGATCTCGTCGACGGTGAGCGCCTCGAGGTCGCCGATCGCCGCGAGGCCGCCGGCGGCGGGTGCCGCCGCGGCCGCGGCCACGGCCGGGCGGTCGCGGGCGAGGAGCCTGCGGATCTCGACGTCGGCGAAATGCGCGGCCTTGCGCCCGCCGGCGGGCGTGAAGTGGATGCCGTCGCCGGCGCGCAGGCGCGCGATCTGGCCCTCCAGCGTCGGGCCGTTGTCGGAATAGCGGTTGTCGTCGTCGACGAAGCCCTGCCAGATGTCGACCCAGATCCCGCCGCCGCCGCCGCGCATCACGCGCCCGCGGACGATCTCGTTGATCGCCTGGAGATCCGTCGTGAGCCGCGAGGAGCGCATCGGCGGCAGGCCGACCCAGACGAGCGGCACGCCGGCCGCGCGGAACTTCGCGAGGATCGTGTCGACGCGCTGCGCGTAGGCGTCCTTCCATTCCGGGCCGAGCCGCTCGAGCCGGCCGTCGGGCGACGTGATGTCCTGGCGGTCGTTGAGGCCGACGAGCACGACGCCGATGTCGAAGGCCTCCTCGCCGGTCAGCAACGGGTCGATCTCGGTGCGCCAGTCGTGGAAGTCGTCGCGCACGAGGCCCGAGGAGCCCTGCGCGCGGGTCTCCACGACGACGTTCGGCTTGTCGGAGAGGACGGCGGCGAGGCCCTCGCCGAGATTCGTCGCGAGCGAATCGCCGAAGACGACGACGCGATGGGTGACGGGCACGTCCTGCGGCACGCTCGCCTCGGCGATCGCCGCCGACTCGGCGGGTGCCGGCGCGGAGGCGGGAGCCTGGGCCGGGCGGGCGGCCCGTCGGGGCCGCTGGCGCGGCGCGGGCGCGGGCTCCGCCGCCACGGGCGGCGTGCGGATCATCTCGAGCCAGATCCGCCGCTCGTCGTCGTTGGCGCGCGCGGACGCCGTTCCCGCCACGATCGCGAGTACGAGCGCGGCGCAGGCGAGGGCGAGACGGACGAGCGGACTGGGCACGCGCATCGGCATGCCCGGATCATAGCGCATCCGCCCGTCGCCGTCAGCGCCCGCGCAGCGCCTCGAGAACGGCGACGTCGGCGTAGCCGTCCGCGGTCAGGCCGCGCGAGAGCTGGAAGCTGCGCACCGCCTCGCGGGTCATCGAGCCGATCTTGCCGTCGATCGTGCCGTCGTAGTGCCCGAGCCCGGCGAGCCGGGTCTGCAGCTCGCGACGCTCGGCGGCGTCGAGCATGCGCTCGCCCCGCGGCCAGTCGCCGCGCACCCCGCCGCCGCCGGTGAGCCGCTGCCCGAGCAGCGCCACGCCCATGGCGTAGCTGTCGGAGGAATTGTAGCGCTTGATCACGTCGTAGTTGGCGGTGACGAGGAAGGCCGGGCCGCGGGCGCCCGCGGGCAGGAACAGCGTCGCCTCCGCGCCGCCCGCCGGCAGCGCGCCGCCCGCGGCGGGCGCGACCCCTAGCGCCGCCCAGCCGGCGAAGGGCATCCTCTGCTGCGTCAGGTCGAAGCCCGCCGGCAGGCGCACCTCGACGCCCCAGGGCAGCCCGGTGCGCCAGCCGTGCTCCTTGAGGTAGTTCGCGGTGGAGGCCAGCGCGTCGGGGATCGAGCGCCAGATGTCGCGCTTGCCGTCCCCGTCCCCGTCGACCGCCCAGCGCAGGTAGCTCGTCGGCATGAACTGGGTGTGGCCCATGGCGCCCGCCCACGAGCCCTCCAGCTCGCCCCGCGAGATCTTGCCCATCTCGAGGATCTCGAGCGCGGCGAGCAGCTCGCCGCGGAAGAAGTCGCCCCGGTGGCGCACGTGGGCGAGCGTGGCGAGCGAGCGGATCACGTCCATGTCGCCGGTGAAGCCGCCGAAGTTGGTCTCCATGCCCCAGACGCCGAGCACGATCGCCTGCGGCACGCCGTAGGTGCGCTCGACGTCGGCGAGGATCGAGGCGTAGCGTGTGCGCGCCGTCTCGCCGAGGCGGATGCGCTCGGCGGACACGGCGTTGTCGATGTATTCCCAGATCGGGCGGGTGAACTCGGACTGGCGCCGGGTCAGCTCGATGATGCGGGGGTTGGGCGTCACGCCGGCGAAGGCGGCGTCGAACGTGGCGCGGGAGACCCCGCGCGCCTGCGCCTCGGGCCACAGCCCGGCGACGAAGCCGCCGAAATCGCCCTGCGGCACGCCCTCCTGCGGCGCGCGCGCGTCGAGGCTCGCGGTCGCGACCCCGATCGGCTCGCCGATGCCGGTCCCCGCCCCGGCGACGGTGCAGCCGCCGAGCGGCAGCGCCGCGGCCGCGATCGCGACGGCGAGCGCGCGGGCGCGGCGCGGGAAGGGCTGTCGTGTGAAGGTGCGGAGCATGGGCGATCGCTTTCGGGGACCGAGACTAACGCGTTGCGCCGGATGCCACCAGAGTATGGTGAAGATGGGATTAACCCGGACCGCCCGCCCCGCCGCGTCACCCCGCCGCGTCACCCCGCCGCGTCACCCGGCCGCGCGCACCTGCTCGCCGCCGTTGCCGAGCCGCCGCTCCCAGGCGAGCGCCTGGGCGACGATGGTGTCGAGGTCGGCGTAGCGCGGCTCCCAGGCGAGGACCTCGCGGATCAGCGTCGCGTCGGCGACGAGCGCGGCGGGATCGCCCGCGCGGCGAGGCGCCTCGGCGATCGGGAAGTCGAGGCCGGAGACGCGCCGGACCGTGTCCACCACCTCCCGTACGGAGGCCCCCGTCCCGTAGCCGCAATTGAGCGTGAGCCGCCCGCCCTCGCTGCGCAGGTGGCGCAGGGCCGCCACGTGGGCGTCGGCGAGATCGCTCACCTGGACGTAGTCGCGCAGGCAGGTCCCGTCGGGGGTCGGGTAGTCGGTGCCGAAGATCGACAGCCCGGGGCGCGCGCCGAGCGCCGCCTGGGCGGCGACCTTGATAAGGTGCGTGGCGCTGCGCGACGACTGGCCCGCCCGCCCGCGCGGATCGGCGCCCGCGACGTTGAAGTAGCGCAGGACCGCGTAGTCGAGCCCGTGCGCCGCGGCGGTGTCGCGGATCATCCACTCGCTCATCAGCTTCGAGCGGCCGTAGGGATTGATCGGCGCCGGCGCGCAGTCCTCGGCGATCAGCGGCAGGTCGGGCTCGCCGTAGACGGCGGCGGTGGAGGAGAAGACGAGCCGCTCGACGCCGGCGGCGACCGCGACCGCGAGGAGGGCGCGGGTCTTCACCGTGTTGGCGTCGTAGTAGCCCAGCGGGTCGGCGACGGACTCCGGCACCACGATCTTGGCGGCGAAATGCAGGATCTCGCGGATGCCGTACTCGGCCAGGATGCGCGTCACCAGCGCGGCGTTGGCGACGTCGCCGACGACGAGGCGCACGCCGTCGGGAACCGCCTCGGCGACGCCCGTGGAGAGATCGTCGAGGACGACGACGTCCTCCCCGGCATCCGCGAGCGCGAGGACCGCATGCGCCCCGATGTAGCCCGCGCCACCCGTCACCAGCACCGTCATCGTCCGCTCCCGCCTTTACGCCACGCGCGGGCCTCTGGCATGGTGCCGCCGAGCCCGGATCGGGAGAGATCCTGCAACGAGACGGCTCAAGGAGCCGTTAAGCCGACCGGGCGATGCCAGCCGGACGAACCGGCGGCCGCGAAAGACCAGCGAGGACCAACGTCATGAAGCGCATCCGCAAGGCCGTCCTTCCCGTCGCCGGGCTCGGCACTCGTTTCCTGCCCGCCACCAAGGCCGTGCCCAAGGAGATGCTGACGGTGGTCGACCGGCCGGTGGTCCAGCACGTGGTCGACGAGGCGAAGGCGGCGGGCATCGAGCACTTCGTCTTCGTCACGGGGCGCAACAAGGGCGCGATCGAGGATCACTTCGACATCGCCTACGAGCTCGAGGCGACGCTGGAGGCGCGCGGGAAGAAGCCGGCGCTCCAAGGCCTGAAGGCGGATCTCCCGAAGGCGGGCGCGACGAGCTTCACCCGACAGCAGGCGCCGCTCGGGCTCGGCCACGCGGTCTGGTGCGCCCGTGAGATCGTCGGCGACGAGCCCTTCGCGGTGATCCTGCCCGACATGCTGTCGAAGGGCTGCATGACGCAGATGCTGGAGGCCTACGAGCGCCACGGCGGCAACATCATCGCCTCCGAGGAGGTACCGATGGAGGAGACCTCGAAGTACGGCATCCTCTCGGTGGCCGAGGACCACGGCCGCACCTTCCGGATCTCCGGCATGGTCGAGAAGCCCAAGGTGGAGGAGGCGCCCTCCAACCTGATGATCTCCGGCCGCTACATCCTCCAGCCGGAGATTTTCGACGTGCTCGAGCGCCAGGAGCCCGGCGCCGGCGGCGAGATCCAGCTCACCGACGCCATGAAGACGCTGATGGGCACCCAGGACTTCCACGGCATGCGCTACGAGGGCACGACCCACGACACGGGCTCGAAGATCGGGTTCCTGGTCGCCAACCTCGCCTACGGGCTCGAGGACCCCGAGCTCGGGCCGGCGCTGCGCCGGGAGATCGCGCGGCTGACGGGGTGACGATCGCGGGGGGAGCCGGAACAGCCGATGCCACAGGGGGCGGTGCCCGGGTGCCGTTGCAGCAGGTCGAGCCCGCGTCGGACCGTAGCACCCCCTCCCGCGCGGCACGCGCGTTCTCCATCTAGAAGGCGTCGAGGGGGCGTTCACGCCCGCGCCGCGCGCCGGGAGTCGCGCGAAAGCCGCCGTTTCGGCACGGTTCGCGATATCCGTGCGACCCCGCGGGGCCTTGCCACCCGCCGGGGCGTGGGCTAAGCGTCGCCCGGCGCAACGCCATCCAGATTCCGCCTCTTCCAAGGCGGAGCCATCGGCGTTGCGGGCCGCCGTCGAGGCCACTCGAGAAGGGAGCGTCATGACCGCGCTTTTGGCCGACTACCTGCCGCTCGTCATCTTCATGGGCGTCGCGCTCTTCATCGGCGCCGTCCTTCTCGCCGCGCCCTTCGTCGTGGCCTACAAGAGCCCCGACTCGGAGAAGCTCTCGGCCTACGAGTGCGGCTTCAACGCGTTCGACGACGCGCGCATGAAGTTCGACGTGCGGTTCTACCTGGTGGCCATCCTGTTCATCATCTTCGACCTCGAGGTCGCCTTCCTGTTCCCCTGGGCGGTCGTCTTCGGCGGCATCGGCTGGTTCGGCTTCTGGTCGATGATGATCTTCCTCGGCGTGCTCACCGTCGGCTTCGTCTACGAGTGGAAGAAGGGAGCCCTGGAATGGGACTGATCGATCCCGGCAAGGCGCGTCCCGACGTGCCGCAGACGGAGGACGGGCTCGGCCTCGCGCACGGCGCGCCGCGCGGCGAGGACCCGTTCTTCGCCAACGTCTCGGCCGAGCTCGCGGACAAGGGCTTCCTCGTCACCTCGGTCGACGACCTGATCACCTGGGCGCGCACCGGCTCCCTGATGTGGATGACGTTCGGGCTCGCCTGCTGCGCCGTCGAGATGATGCAGATGTCGATGCCGCGCTACGACGCGGAGCGCTTCGGCTTCGCCCCGCGCGCCTCGCCGCGCCAGTCGGACGTGATCATCGTCGCCGGCACGCTCACCAACAAGATGGCCCCCGCCTTCCGCAAGGTCTACGACCAGATGCCGGAGCCGCGCTACGTCATCTCGATGGGCTCCTGCGCCAACGGCGGCGGCTACTATCACTACTCCTACTCGGTGGTGCGCGGCTGCGACCGCATCGTCCCGGTCGACGTCTACGTGCCAGGCTGCCCGCCCACCGCGGAGGCGCTGCTCTACGGCGTGCTGCTCCTGCAGAAGAAGATCCGCCGCACCGGCACGATCGAGCGCTGAGGAGGGCTCGCGAGGGATCATGGCCATCCAGCCCCACATCGACACCGACGCGCTGCTCACGATCGGCAATCACGTCCGGGACGCGCTGCCGACGGCCGTGACCGGCGTCGCGGTGGCCGCCCACGGCGACCTCGCGCTCGACGTCGAGGCGGCCGCGATCCGCGACGTCGTCGCCTTCCTGCGCGACGACCCGCGCTGCCGCTTCGTCTCGTTCGTCGACATCTGCGGCGTGGACTACCCCGAGCGCCCGCAACGCTTCGACGTCGTCTACCACTTCCTGTCGCCCGAGCACAACACGCGCGTGCGCGTGAAGGTGCGCACCGACGAGCGCACGCCGGTGCCGTCGATCATCGACGACTTCCCGGCCGCGAACTGGTTCGAGCGCGAGGCCTACGACCTCTACGGCATCCTGTTCTCGGGCCATCCCGACCTGCGCCGGCTGCTGACCGACTACGGCTTCGAGGGCCACCCGCTGCGCAAGGACTTCCCGCTCACCGGCTTCGTCGAGGTCCGCTACGACGAGGCGCAGGGGCGGGTGATCTACGAGCCGGTGAAGCTCACCCAGGAGTTCCGCAATTTCGACTTCCTCTCGCCGTGGGAGGGGACGGACTACGTCCTGCCCGGCGACGAGAAGGCCGAGGGCGCGAACAAGGGCGCGAACAAGGGCGCGAACAAGGGCTGATCGAGGAGAGCGCCATGGGCGAGCACGACATCCGCAACTTCTCGATCAACTTCGGCCCGCAGCATCCGGCCGCGCACGGAGTGCTGCGCCTGGTGCTCGAGCTCGACGGCGAGATCGTCGCGCGCGTGGACCCGCATATCGGGCTCCTGCACCGGGGCACCGAGAAGCTGCTCGAGCACAAGACCTATCTCCAGGGCACGCCCTATTTCGACCGGCTCGACTACGTCGCGCCGATGAACCAGGAGCACGCCTTCTGCCTCGCCGCCGAGCGCCTGCTCGGCATCGAGGTGCCGCGCCGCGCGCAGCTGATCCGCGTGCTCTACTGCGAGATCGGCCGCATCCTCTCGCACCTCCTCAACATCACCACGCAGGCGATGGACGTGGGCGCGCTCACCCCGCCGCTGTGGGGCTTCGAGGAGCGCGAGCGACTGATGGTGTTCTACGAGCGCGCCTCGGGCGCGCGGCTCCACGCCAACTACTTCCGCTTCGGCGGTGTCCACCAGGACCTGCCGGAGGACCTGATCGACGACATCGAGGCCTGGTGCGACCCGTTCCTGAGGACGGTCGACGACCTCGACGCCCTCGTGATGGGAAACCGCATCTTCAAGCAGCGCAACGTCGACATCGCCGTCGTGTCTCTCGAGGACTGCTGGAAGTGGGGCTTCTCCGGCGTGATGGTGCGCGGCTCGGGCGCGCCGTGGGACCTGCGCAAGTCGCAGCCCTACGAGTGCTACGACGAGATGGAGTTCGACGTCCCCGTGGGGAAGAACGGCGACAACTACGATCGCCAGCTCATCCGCATGGAGGAGATGCGCCAGTCCGTGCGCATCATGCGCCAGTGCATCAAGAAGCTCCGCCGCCCGGACGGCAGGGGGCCGATCGCGACCAGGGACGGCAAGGTGGCGCCGCCCAAGCGCGCCGAGATGAAGCGCTCGATGGAGGCGCTCATCCACCACTTCAAGCTCTACACGGAGGGCTTCCACGTCCCCGAGGGCGAGATCTACGCGGCGGTCGAGGCGCCCAAGGGCGAGTTCGGCGTCTATCTCGTCTCGGACGGCGGCAACAAGCCCTACCGGGTGAAGATCCGCGCGCCGGGCTTCGCCCATCTCCAGGCGATGGATTTCCTGTGCCGCGGGCACATGCTGGCCGACGTCTCGGCCATCCTGGGGTCGATCGACATCGTCTTCGGCGAGGTCGATCGCTGATCACGCGAGACCGGCGCGGGGGAGGTCCTCCTCCGCGCGGGCACGAGGAACGCGCGCGGCGGGCAGGCCGGCCGCGCCAGAGCGAGTAGAGGCAGATGGCCGTTCGCAGGCTCGCACCCGACGCGGTGCAACCGAAGTCCTTCGCGTTCACGCCGCAGACCGAGGCGTGGCTCGTCGAGCAGGTGCGCAAGTATCCGGAGGGGCGCCAGGCCTCCGCCGTGATCCCGCTCCTGTGGCGCGTCCAGAAGGATTGCGGCAACTGGCTTCCGCAGAAGGCCATCGAGGCCGTCGCGGAGCGGCTCGCCATGCCCTACATCCGCGTCTTCGAGGTCGCGACATTCTACACGATGTTCAACCTCGAGCCGGTCGGCAAGTTCTACATCCAGATGTGCGGGACGACGCCCTGCCAGCTGCGCGGCTCGGATGCCGTCAAGAAGGTGCTGGAGCGCCGGATCGGTGCGCCGCATCACGTGACGGAGGACGGCCTGTTCTCCTGGCTCGAGGTCGAGTGCCTGGGCGCCTGCTGCAATGCGCCGATGGTGCAGATCAACGACGACTATTACGAGGACTTGACCGCGGAGAGCTTCGAGACGCTCCTCGATGATCTCGCGGCCGGGCGCGAGGTCCGCGTCGGCTCGCAGGAGGGCCGCGTCTCCTCGGAGCCGACGGACGACGTGCGGACCCTCCAGGACCCGGCGCTCTACGACGGCTCGCGCGTCGGCGCCTGGAAGAAGCGCTTCGAGGAGGAGGCCATCCGCAAGGCCGCCGAGGCGGAGGAGACGGCGAAGGCCGAAGGGGCCGCCGCCGACAGGTCCGCCGCCGTCGAGCCGAAGCCGGCGAAGCCGGATGCCGGCCGCGCGACTGGGACGAAGGCGGCGGACGCGCCGGCCCAGCGTGCAGCCGCCGGCGAGAAGCCGGTGGATCCGGCCGCGCGGGTCGAGGCCTCGCAGACCGCGACGCGCACCGTCTCCGACGACGCGGCCGTTGCCGAGGAAGCCGAGATCTCGAAGGCGCTCTCCGCGCTGCCGAAGGACGCGAGCGCCGAGGACAAGGCGAACGCGGTCGGCGCACGGCCCGACGGCCTCGCCGCTCCGCGCGGCGAGAAGGCGGACGACCTGAAGCGCATCCTCGGCATCGGGCCCGTGAACGAGCGCAAGCTCAACGAGCTCGGCATCTTCCATTTCGATCAGATCGCGGCCTGGGACCGGGCGCAGATCCGCTGGGTCGGCGTCTATCTCGCCTTCCCCGGCCGGATCGACCGCGAGAACTGGGTCGAGCAGGCGCGCGCGCTCGCCGACACCGACACCAAGTCCTGAGAGGAGACCGGCTCGTGCTTCAGGACCAGGACCGCATCTTCACCAACCTCTACGGCTTCCACTCCCCGGGGCTCGAGGCCGCGCGCAGGCGCGGCGCCTGGGACGAGACGAAGTTCCTGGTCGACCAGGGCCGGGACTGGATCATCGACGAGATGAAGAAGTCGAACCTGCGCGGCCGCGGCGGCGCGGGCTTCCCGACGGGGCTCAAGTGGTCGTTCATGCCCAAGCAGAACGACGGCCGGCCGCATTATCTCGTCGTCAACGCCGACGAATCCGAGCCGGGCACCTGCAAGGACCGGGAGATCATGCGGCACGATCCGCATCTCCTGATCGAGGGGTGCCTGCTCGCCTGCGTCGCCATGGGCGCGCACGCGGCCTACATCTACATCCGCGGCGAGTACATCGCCGAGCGCGAGGCGCTCCAGCGCGCGATCGACGAGGCCTACGAGGCCGGGCTGATCGGCAAGGACAACGTCCACGGCTGGCCGTTCGACTGCTATCTCGCCCACGGCGCCGGCGCCTACATCTGCGGCGAGGAGACGGCGCTGCTCGAGAGCCTCGAGGGCAAGAAGGGCATGCCGCGCCTGAAGCCGCCCTTCCCGGCCAACATGGGCCTGTGGGGCTGCCCGACGACGGTGAACAACGTCGAGTCCATCGCCGTGGCGGGCACGATCCTGCGCCGCGGCGGCGCCTGGTTCGCCGGGCTCGGCCGGCCGAACAACCACGGCACGAAGCTCTTCTGCGTGTCGGGCCACGTGAACAAGCCCTGCAACGTCGAGGAGGAGATGGGCATTCCCTTCCGGGAGCTCATCGACAGGCATTGCGGCGGCATCCGCGGCGGTTGGGACAACCTCAAGTGCGTCATCCCCGGCGGCTCCTCGGTGCCGCTGGTGCCGGGCGAGCAGATCGCCGACGCGCCGATGGACTTCGACACCCTGCGCGGCCTCGGCTCCGGCCTCGGCACCGCGGCGGTGATCGTGATGGACAAGTCCACCGACATCATCCGGGCGATCGCCCGGATCTCCTACTTCTACAAGCACGAGTCCTGCGGCCAGTGCACGCCCTGCCGCGAGGGCACGGGCTGGATGTGGCGGGTCGTCTCGCGCATGGCCGAGGGGCGCGCGCAGAAGCGCGAGATCGACATGCTGCTCGAGGTGACGAAGCAGGTCGAGGGCCACACGATCTGCGCGCTCGGCGACGCGGCCGCCTGGCCGATCCAGGGCCTGATCCGGCACTATCGCCACGAGATCGAGCAGCGCATCGACGATTACGCCGCCAACCCGCATCCCGAGCCCGTGCGGGCCGTGGCTGCGGAGTGAGGACGAGACCATGCCGAAGATCATCGTCGACGACATCGAGGTCGACGTCCCCGCCGAGTACACGCTGCTCCAGGCCTGCGAGGCCGCGGGGGCCGAGATCCCGCGCTTCTGCTTCCACGAGCGGCTGTCCATCGCCGGCAATTGCCGCATGTGCCTCGTCGAGCTGAAGGGCGCGCCGAAGCCCGTGGCGTCCTGCGCCTGGGGCGTGAAGGACTGCCGGCCCGGCCCCAACGGCGAGCCGCCGACGGTCTACACGAAGTCGGCGAGCACGAAGAAGGCGCGCGAGGGGGTGATGGAGTTCCTCCTCATCAACCACCCGCTCGACTGCCCGATCTGCGACCAGGGCGGCGAGTGCGACCTCCAGGACCAGGCGATGGCCTACGGAGTCGATTCCACGCGCTTCCACGAGAACAAGCGCGCGGTCGAGGACAAGTACATCGGCCCGCTCGTCAAGACGTGGATGAACCGCTGCATCCACTGCACGCGGTGCGTGCGCTTCGCCACCGAGGTGGCCGGCGTGCCGGACCTCGGCGCCATCGGCCGCGGCGAGGACATGGAGATCACGACCTACCTCGAGAAGGCGATGGGCTCCGAGCTCCAGTCCTGCGTGGCGGACCTCTGCCCCGTCGGCGCGCTGACCTCGAAGCCCTACGCCTACAACGCCCGCCCCTGGGAGCTGACCAAGACCGAATCGGTCGACGTCATGGACGCGGTGGGGTCCGCGATCCGCGTCGACACCCGCGGGCGCGAGGTGATGCGCATCCTGCCGCGCGTCAACGAGGCGATCAACGAGGAGTGGATCACCGACAAGACCCGCCACATCGTCGACGGCCTGCGCCGCCAGCGGCTCGACCGCCCCTACGTGCGCGGCGCCGACGGGCGGCTGGCGCCCGCCTCGTGGAGCGAGGCCTTCGCGGCGATCGCGGGGGCGGTGAAGGGCAAGGACCCGTCGCGCATCGGCGCGATCGCCGGCGATCTCTGCGCGGTCGAGGACATGTGGGCGCTGAAGGGCCTGATGCAGGGCCTCGGCTCGCCCAACCTCGACTGCCGCCAGGACGGCGCGGCCCTCGATCCGGCGCTGGGGCGCGCGAGCTACCTCTTCAACCCGACAATCCAGGGCATCGAGGAGGCTGACGCGATCCTCGTCGTGGGCGCCAACCCGCGCGTCGAGGCCTCGCTCGTCAACGTGCGCATCCGCAAGCGCTGGCGCCAGGGACCCGTCGCCATCGGCCTCGTCGGCGAGGCGGCGAACCTCACCTACGACCACGCCTATCTCGGCGCCGGCCCGCAGACGCTCCAGGAGATCGTCGACGGCAGGCACGCCTTCGCCGAGACGCTGAAGGCGGCGAAGCGCCCGATCGTGATCGTCGGCCAGGGCGCGCTGGCGCGGCCGGACGGCGCGGCGGTGCTCGCGCTCGCGGCGAAGGCGGCGGAGACCTTCGGCGCGATCGCCGAAGGCTGGAACGGTTTCGCCGTGCTGCACACGGCGGCGGCGCGCGTCGGCGGGCTCGACATCGGCTTCGTGCCGGGCCGAGAGGACGGACGGGGTGGCAAGACCGCCGCCGAGATCGCCGCGCCCGGCGCGATGGACGTGGTCTGGCTGCTCGGCGCCGACGAGATCGAGGTCGCGCCCGGCGCGTTCGTGATCTACCAGGGCACGCACGGCGACCGCGGCGCGCACCGCGCCGACGTGATCCTGCCCGGCGCGGCCTACACCGAGAAGAACGGCCTCTACGTCAACACCGAGGGGCGCCCGCAATTCGGCTGGCGCGCCGCCTTCCCGCCGGGCGACGCCCGCGAGGACTGGGCCATCCTGCGTGCGGTCTCGGACGTCCTGGGTGCGAGGCTGCCCTTCGACACGCTGGCGCAGCTGCGCCAGGGGCTGTTCGCCGCCCACCCGCACCTCGCCGACGACGAGCGGATGACGCCCGCCGACTCGGCGGCGATCGGCGCGCTCGCGGCGCGCGGCGGGGAGATCGGGAATGCTCCCTTCGCGAGCCCTGTGACGGACTTCTACCTGACGAACCCGATCGCCCGCGCGTCGGCGATCATGGCGGAATGCTCTGCGCTCGCCCAGGGCGCCCGGCAGGAAGCGGCCGAGTGAGGACGGATACGACACCATGACCTTCTGGGAAGCCGCCCTCGACGTCGCGCTCATCGCGCTCGCCAGCTTCGCGCTGATGTCGATCCTGATGATCTACATCGCCTACGTTCTCTACGCCGACCGCAAGATCTGGGCGGCGGTGCAGCTGCGACGCGGGCCGAACGTGGTCGGGCCGTGGGGGCTCCTGCAGAGCTTCGCGGACCTGCTCAAGTTCGTGCTCAAGGAGCCGGTGATCCCGGCCTCGGCGAACAAGGGCCTGTTCCTGCTCGCGCCGCTGGTGCTCGTCTTCCTGGCGCTCACCGCCTGGGCGGTCATTCCGGTCGACGCCGGCTGGGTGATCGCGGACCTCAACGTCGGCATCCTGTTCATCTTCGCCGTGTCCTCGCTGCAGGTCTACGGCGTGATCATGGCGGGCTGGGCCTCGAACTCGAAATACGCCTTCCTCGGCGCGCTGCGATCCGCCGCGCAGATGATCTCCTACGAGGTCTCGATCGGCTTCGTGATCATCACGGTGCTCTTGTGCGTGGGCTCGCTGAACCTCACCGCGATCGTCGAATCGCAGAACTCGGAATGGGGCATCTTCGGCTGGTACTGGCTGTGGCTGTTCCCCATGTTCGTGATCTTCCTGATCTCTGCGCTCGCCGAGACGAACCGCCCGCCCTTCGACCTGCCGGAGGCGGAATCGGAGCTCGTGGCCGGTTTCATGGTGGAGTACTCCTCCACCCCCTACCTGCTGTTCATGCTGGGCGAGTACGTGGCCATCATGACCATGTGCGCCTTGATGACGATCATGTTCCTCGGCGGCTGGCTGCCGCCGTTCCCGATCGCGCCCTTCACCTGGGTGCCGGGGATCGTCTGGTTCGTCCTGAAGATGTCGCTCGTCTTCTTCATGTTCGCCATGGTGAAGGCGTTCGTGCCGCGCTACCGCTACGACCAGCTGATGCGGCTGGGCTGGAAGGTGTTCCTGCCCCTGTCGCTGGCGGCCGTGGTGATCGTGGCCTTCGTGCTCAAGCTCACCGGGCTCGCCCCCGGCATGGGAGCCTGAGAGCGATGGACTGGCTCTCGCCCGCCGGCCTGATCGGGGCCTTCATCGGCCTCGTCGTCGGCTGGGTGGACTACAGGATCGTCGCCGGCGTGGTGGAAGGCCGGCTGCGCCGTCTCGACGACAGCGAGACGGCGGCGGACAAGGCGGATTTCGAGCGGCGCATCAAGCTGTTGCGCGTGCTGCTCCTCGCCGCGACCGTAGTGGCCTTCCCCATCGTCGGCTATTTCGCCGGGCGTGCGCTCGGCGGCTGAGCGGACACGTACGAGAGGACCTCGAGAGGAGGTTTCGCCATGAAGCTCGACCAGAGCGCCAAGTCGCTGTTCCTCAAGGAGTTCGCGGCGGCCTTCGTGCTGTCGCTGCGCTACTTCTTCAAGCCCAAGGCGACCCTGAACTACCCCTTCGAGATGAACCCGCGCTCGCCCCGCTTCCGCGGCGAGCACGCCCTGCGCCGCTATCCCAACGGGGAGGAGCGGTGCATCGCCTGCAAGCTGTGCGAGGCGGTGTGCCCGGCGCAGGCGATCACCATCGAGGCGGGGCCGCGGCGCAACGACGGCACCCGCCGCACGACGCGCTACGACATCGACATGGTGAAGTGCATCTACTGCGGTTTCTGCGCCGAGGCCTGCCCCGTGGACGCCATCGTCGAGGGTCCCGGCATGGAGTTCTCGGTCGAGACCCGCGAGGAGCTGCTCTACGACAAGCAGAAGCTGCTCGAGAACGGCGAGCGTTACGAGAGGGCGATCGCCAAGAACATCGCGCTCGACGCGCCTTACCGCTGAGAACGATCCGGATCGGGCGCGCATCGGGTTGTGCGCCTGCGAACGCGGGTCTATAGACGAGCCGCCCGGACCCTCCGGGTGGCTTCCTCCAGAGCCCACCGCGACGCGGGGCGCCAAACGCCGCCCGCGGGCCGGCTCCACGGGCTTCGAGCGAGCGAGCATGAGCGTCACGGCAGCCTTCTTCTACCTCTTCGCCGGCATCACGGTGGCCTCGGCCTTCCTCGTGATCGCTTCCCGCAATCCCGTTCACGCCGTGCTCTTCCTCATCCTCGCCTTCGTGAACGCGGCGGGGCTGTTCGTGCTGCTCGGGGCCGAGTTCCTGGCGATGATCCTGATCGTCGTCTACGTCGGCGCGGTGGCGGTGCTGTTCCTGTTCGTCATCATGCTGCTCGACATCGACTTCGCCAGCCTGCGCCAGGGGGTGCTGCAATACCTGCCGATCGGCGCCACGGTGGGGGTGATCTTCCTCGTCGAGCTGATCCTGGTGGTCACGACCTACGCCGTCGACCCGGCGCTGCTCGCCGCCCAGCCGGTGGTCGGAGAGGTGCCGGTGATGACGAACACGGCCGCCCTCGGCTCGGTGCTCTACACCCGCTACGTCTACTTCTTCCAGCTCTCCGGCCTGATCCTGCTCGTCGCCATGATCGGCGCCATCGTCCTCACCCTGCGCGATCGTGTCGGCGTGAAGCGCCAGGACGCGGCACGCCAGGCCGCGCGCACGAAGGACGAGGCGATCGGCATGACCTCGCCGCCGATCGGCAAGGGGCTCGGATCCGGATCCGGCGTGCCCGCCCCCGTCCGCCCCCGCGAAGACGCCTGAGGAGGACGCGCGATGATCGGCCTGACCCACTTCCTCACCGTCGCCGCGATCCTGTTCACGCTCGGCGTGGTGGGCATCTTCCTCAACCGGCGCAACGTTATCGTCATCCTGATGTCGGTCGAGCTGATCCTGCTCGCCGTCAACATCAACCTCGTCGCCTTCTCCGCCTTCCTGAACGACATCGTGGGCCAGGTCTTCGCGCTGTTCGTGCTGACGGTCGCGGCGGCGGAGGCGGCGATCGGCCTCGCGATCCTGGTCATCTTCTTCCGCAACCGCGGCACGATCGCGGTGGAAGACATCAACACGATGAAGGGCTGAAGGCCGCGCCATGTACCAAGCGATCGTCTTCCTGCCGCTGCTCGGCTTCCTCGTCGCCGGCATCTTCGGCCGCTTCATCGGCGCGCGCCCGAGCGAGATCGTCACGACCGCGCTGCTCGTCGTCTCGGCGGCCCTGTCCTGGGTCGCCTTCCTCGACGTGGCGATGGGCGATGGGCCGGACGTCTTCCGCGTCCAGGTGGCGACCTGGATGGTGTCGGGCGGGCTCTCGGTCGACTGGGCGTTCCGCATCGACACGCTGACCGTGGTGATGCTCGTCGTCGTCAACACCGTCTCGGCGCTCGTGCACCTCTACTCGATCGGCTACATGCACGAGGACCCGTCGCGGCCGCGGTTCTTCGCCTACCTGTCGCTGTTCACCTTCGCCATGCTCATGCTGGTGACGTCGGACAACCTCGTCCAGATGTTCTTCGGCTGGGAGGGGGTGGGCCTCGCCTCCTACCTGCTGATCGGCTTCTGGTACCAGAAGCCCTCCGCCAACGCCGCCGCGCTCAAGGCCTTCGTCGTCAACCGCGTGGGCGATTTCGGCTTCGCGCTGGGCATCTTCGCGGTGTTCTTCCTGTTCGGCTCGGTGCAGTTCGAGGAGATCTTCGCGCAGATCGCCGCCTATGCCGAGGGCGGCGAGGGGCCGGTGCTGCTCGGGCTGTCCAACGTCGGCGCGCTCGAGCTCGCGGCGCTGCTCCTGTTCATGGGCGCGATGGGCAAGTCGGCGCAGTTCCTGCTGCACACGTGGCTCCCGGACGCGATGGAGGGACCGACACCGGTCTCCGCGCTGATCCACGCCGCCACCATGGTGACGGCGGGCGTGTTCCTGGTGGCGCGCATGTCGCCGCTCTACGAGTACACGCCCCTCGCGCTCACCGTCGTCACCTACATCGGCGCGCTCACCGCCTTCTTCGCGGCCACCGTCGGTCTCGTGCAGAACGACATCAAGCGCGTGATCGCCTACTCCACCTGCTCGCAGCTCGGCTACATGTTCGTGGCGCTGGGCGTCGGCGCGTACGGGGTCGGCATCTTCCACCTGTTCACGCACGCCTTCTTCAAGGCGCTGCTCTTCCTCGGCGCGGGCTCGGTCATCCACGCGCTGCATCACGAGCAGGACCTGCGCAACATGGGCGGCCTGCGCCGCCACATCCCCTTCACCGCCGCGATGATGGCGATCGGGACGCTGGCGCTGACGGGCTTCCCCTTCACCGCGGGCTACTACTCCAAGGACGCCGTGATCGAGGCGGCCTACGCCTCGCCCACGACGGCGGGCGACGTCGCCTTCGTCGCCACCGTGATCGCGGCGCTCTTCACCTCGTTCTATTCCTGGCGCCTGTTCTTCCTCGCCTTCGAGGGCGCGCCGCGCTGGGCCGGACACGGGGACGCGGCGCACGCGTCGGGCGGGCACGACGATCACGAGGGCGTCGCTCACGGGAGGCACGACCAGGATCTCGAGCCGGCTCACGCGGCGGCGCACGCGCACGACGACCAAGCGCACGGCGACCATGGGCACGGCCACGCGCCGCACGAGAGCCCGCTCGTCATGACGATCCCGCTCGGCATCCTGGCGGTCGGCGCGCTCGCGGCGGGCTTCCTGTTCAAGGAGAGCTTCGTCGGCCACGATTGGCACCATTTCTGGGAAGGCGCGATCTACACCCGCGAGGGCAACACCATCATGGAGGACTTCCACAACGTCCCCGCCTGGGTCGTGTGGTCGCCCTTCTTCGCCATGGCGATCGGCTTCGTGCTGGCCTTCTGGATGTACATCCGCGACAAGGCCGTGCCGGTGCGCCTCGCCGCCCGCCATCCGGTGCTCTACCGCTTCCTCCTGAACAAGTGGTACGTGGACGAGCTCTACGACATGCTGTTCGTGCGCCCGGCCAAGCGCCTCGGCCGCTTCCTGTGGCGCACCGGCGACGGCAAGGTGATCGACGGCCTCGGCCCCGACGGCGTCTCCGCCCG
Organism: Salinarimonas sp. NSM; assembly: GCF_052380005.1. Taxonomy (NCBI): domain Bacteria; kingdom Pseudomonadati; phylum Pseudomonadota; class Alphaproteobacteria; order Hyphomicrobiales; family Salinarimonadaceae; genus Salinarimonas; species Salinarimonas sp. NSM. The sequence goes on along the minus strand of NZ_JBQTCJ010000001.1, from coordinate 53,831 downwards.
CGTGCTCGATGCGACCTCCTGGGTCGTGCGGCTGCAGACCGGGTACATCTACCACTACGCGTTCGTCATGATGATCGGCGTCGCCGCGCTGGTCACCTGGTACCTCGTCACGGGAGCCCGCTGATGTTCGGCTTCGGCATACTCTTCGGGCTCCTCGTCATCCCGCTCGTCGGCGCGGCCTTCATCCTGGTCCAGCGCGGCGAGGACGAGGCGACGCTGTCCAACGTGCGCTGGGCCGCCTTGGCGACGACGGTCGTCACCTTCCTGCTCGCGCTCGTCGCCTGGGCGCGCTTCGACACCGCCCTGCCGGGCTTCCAGCTCGTCGAGACGCATGCCTGGATCTCGCCGGAGATCGCCTTCAAGCTCGGCGTCGACGGCTTCTCGATGCCGTTCGTCCTGCTGACCGCCTTCCTGATGCCGTTCTGCATCCTCGCGTCGTTCGAGACGATCACGAAGCGGGTGAAGGAATACATGGTCGCCTTCCTGGTGCTCGAGACGCTGATGATCGGCGTCTTCGTGGCCCTCGACCTGTTCCTGTTCTACATCTTCTTCGAGGCGGTCCTGATCCCGATGTTCCTCATCATCGGCATCTGGGGCGGAAAGCGGCGCATCTACGCCTCGTTCAAGTTCTTCCTCTACACGCTGCTCGGCTCGGTGCTGATGCTCATCGCGATGATCGCGATGTACTGGACGGCGGGCACGTCGGACATCGAGCGCCTGCTCGCCTTCGGCTTCGACCCGTCGCTGCAATGGTGGCTATGGCTCGCCTTCTTCGCCTCCTTCGCGGTGAAGATGCCGATGTGGCCGGTCCACACCTGGCTGCCGGACGCCCACGTCGAGGCGCCGACCGCGGGCTCGGTGATCCTGGCGGGCATCCTCTTGAAGATGGGCGGCTACGGCTTCGTGCGCTTCTCGCTGCCGATGTTCCCGGACGCGTCCGTGGAGTTCGCGCCGCTCGTGTTCACGCTCTCCGTCGTCGCGATCGTCTACACCTCCCTCGTCGCGCTGATGCAGGAGGACATGAAGAAGCTCATCGCCTACTCCTCCGTGGCGCACATGGGCTTCGTCACGATGGGCCTGTTCACGATGACCCCGCAGGGCATCGAGGGCGCCATGTTCCAGATGGTCTCGCACGGGCTGATCTCCGGCGCGCTGTTCCTGTGCGTGGGCGTGATCTACGACCGCATGCACACCCGCGAGATCGCCGCCTTCGGCGGGCTGACGAGCCGCATGCCGCTCTACGCCATCGTCTTCCTGACGCTGACCATGGCGAACGTGGGCCTGCCCGGCACGTCGGGCTTCGTCGGCGAGTTCCTGACCATGATGGGCGCCTTCCAGGCGAATTTCTGGGTCGCGTTCTTCGCCGCCTTCGGCGTCATCCTCTCGGCCGCCTACGCGCTGTGGCTCTACTGGCGGGTGATGAACGGCCCGCTCGAGAAGCCCGCGCTCGCCGCCCTGCCGGACCTGACGCGACGCGAGATCGTGCTGCTCGCCCCGCTCGTCCTGCTCGTCATCTATTACGGCGTCCAGCCGCAGCCGATCCTCGACGCCTTCGCGGCGCCGACGGAAGCGGTGCTGCGAGCTGCCGCGCCCGCGCTCGAGGGGGCGGCCACCGCCCTCGCCGGCGCGCAGTGAGGACCTGACATGCTGCCCGAATCGGCCGTCCCGCTCCCCGTCTTCCCCGTTCCCGCGCTCGGCCCGGCCCTGCCGGAGATCGTTCTGGCGGCGGGCGCGCTGGTGCTCGTGCTCATCGGCGCGATCCGTGGCGAGCGCTCGACGGCGCTCGTTTCGGCGTGCGCCATCGGCCTCATGCTGGTGGCGATGGCGCTCGTCTTCCTCGCGCCGGCCGAGACGCAGGTGACCTTCTTCGGCGCCTTCGTCTCCGACGCCTTCGCGCGCTTCTTCAAGGTGCTCGTGCTGATCGGCTCGATCACGGCGCTGATGATGTCGCACGACCATTTCAGGCGGCTGGGCATCGACCGGTTCGAGTACCCGATCCTGATCGTGCTCGCCACGATCGGCATGATGGTGATGGTCTCCGCGGGGGACCTGATCGCGCTCTACATGGGCCTCGAGCTGCAGTCGCTGGCCGCCTACGTCATCGCCTCGCTCCACCGCGACGACGGGCGCTCCACCGAGGCCGGCCTCAAGTACTTCGTGCTCGGCGCGCTCTCGTCGGGCCTGCTGCTCTACGGCGCCTCGCTGGTCTACGGCTTCACGGGCACCGTCTCCTTCGAGGGCATCCAGCTCGCGCTCGCCGGGGGCGCCTCGACGGGCGCCATCTTCGGCCTCGTCTTCGTCGCCGCCGGTGTCGCCTTCAAGATCTCGGCCGTGCCGTTCCACATGTGGACGCCGGACGTCTACGAGGGCGCGCCCACGCCGGTGACCGCCTTCTTCGCCTCCGCGCCGAAGATGGCGGCGATGGCGCTCGCCGTGCGCCTGTTCATGGACGCCTTCCCGACGATCGTCGACGAGTGGCGCCAGATCGTCATCTTCATCTCGCTCGCCTCGGTGATCCTCGGCTCCTTCGCCGCGATCGGGCAGACGAACCTCAAGCGCCTGATGGCGTATTCCTCCATCGGCAACGTCGGATTCGCGCTGGTCGGCCTCGCCGCCGGGACGGAGGCCGGCGTGCAGGGCGTGCTCATCTACATGGCGATCTACCTCGTGCTGACGCTCGGCGGCTTCGCCTGCATCCTCGGCATGCGCCGCGGCGGCGTCGTGCTCGAGGACATCTCCGACCTCGCCGGCGTCTACAAGAACCACCCCGGCCTGGCCTTCTGCCTCGCGGCCGTGGTGCTCTCGCTCGCGGGCATCCCCCCGCTCGCCGGCTTCTTCGCCAAGCTCTACGTCTTCCTCGCCGCGGTGGAGGCGGGCCTCGCGGTCCTCGCCGTTATCGCCGTGGTGGCGAGCGTGCCGGGCGCGTACTACTACCTGCGCATCGTCAAGGTCATGTATTTCGACGAGCCGGTGGCGCCCTACGACCCGATGCCGGCGCCGCTCGGCGGGGTCATGGTCGTGTCGAGCGTGTTCAACCTGATCTTCTGGCTGGTGCCGGCGCCGCTCTTCGCGGCGGCGCTGATCGCCGCGCAATCGTTGTCCTGAGCGGGTGGAGCTCTCGCCGCACGCCCGCGCGCTCGGATACGCCCTCGACGCGCGCGCCGTTACGGGGTCGACCAACGACGACGCCGCCGCCGCGCTGCGCGCCGGCGCATCGGGGCCGCTGTGGATCGTCGCCGCGCGCCAGGAGGCGGGCCGCGGGCGCCTCGGGCGGAGCTGGGCGTCGCCGGAGGGAAACCTGTACGCCTCCCTGGCTCTCGTCGCGCCCTGCCCGATGCGCGAGGCGCCGCAGCTCGGCTACCTGGCGGGGCTCGCGCTCCTGGACGCCGTGCGCGCCGTCGCGCCGGAGGAGGTCGCCGGCCGCTTCGCCCTGAAGTGGCCCAACGACCTTCTTCTCGACGGCGGCAAGCTCGCTGGTATCCTGCTCGACGGGATGGCGCGCGCCGACGGGCGGGCCGGCCTGGTGATGGGTTTCGGCGTCAACGTCGCTTCCGCGCCCGCGGATGCGCCCTATCCCGTGGCGCGCCTCGCGGACGTCGCCCCGGGGATCGGGCGCGAGCGGCTGTTCCTGGCGCTGTCGGACGCGCTGGCGGAGCGGCTCGCGGCGTTCGCGGGCGCGGACCCGAGCGTGCGCCTCGCGCGTATACGGGAGGCGTGGCTGGCGCAGGCCGCGGGCCGCGAGGGCGGCGCCCGCGTCCGTGTCGCCGATGGATTTCTGCGGGGGAGGGTGGCCGGGCTCGACGGCCAGGGCCGCCTCCTCCTCGAGACCGAGGCCGGCATCGAGACGATCGATGCCGGCGACATGACGATCATCTCCCGTGACGACCGCGAATGACGGGGTTCGCACCCACACGAAGGACGAAGGTGAAACGGACACATGGCTGAGGACAAGAACGAGCTCGTCTTCCTGCCGCTGGGCGGGCTGGGCGAGATCGGCATGAATGCGGCGCTCTACGGCTTCGGGCCGCGGGGCGACCAGCGATTCGTCATGGTGGATTGCGGGCTGAGCTTCGCGGGCGAGGAGGCGCCGGGCGTCGATCTCGTCCTGCCGGACATCGGCTGGATCGAGCAGCGCAGGAAGCAGCTCGCCGCGATCTTCATCACCCACGCGCACGAGGACCACATCGGCGCGCTCATCGACCTGTGGCCGCGGCTGAAGGTGCCGGTCTACATGACGCGATTCGCCGCGAACCTGCTCGAGGCGCGCCGCCTGGGCGAGCCGGGCGCGCCGAAGATCGACATCCGGGTCGTGGAGCCGCGCCGGCGCACGGAGGCCGGCCCGTTCTCGATCGAGTACATCCCGGTGGCGCACTCGATCCCGGAATCGCACGCGCTGGCCATCCGCTCGCCGGCGGGACTCGTCGTGCATACCGGCGACTGGAAGATCGACATGACGCCGACCGCCGGCGACATCACCGACGAGGCCGACTTCCGCAAGCTCGGGGACGAGGGCGTCATCGCCGCGATCTCGGATTCCACCAACGTGATGCGCGAGGGCGTGAGCCCCAGCGAGCAGGCGGTGGCCGAGGGGCTCGCCGAGGTGATCAAGGCCTCGCCCTACCGCGTGGCGGTGACCACCTTCGCCTCGAACGTGGCGCGCCTGCGCGCCGTGGCGATCGCGGCGGAGGAATGCGGCCGCGAGGTCGTGCTGGTGGGCCGCGCGATGGAGCGCGTCGCCAACGTGGCGCGCGAGCTCGGCTACCTCGACGGGGTCAAGCCCTTCCGCTCGGCGGACGCCTACGACCGGCTCCCGCGCGACAAGGTGGTCGTGCTGCTCACCGGCTCGCAGGGCGAGCCGCGCGCGGCGCTCGCGCGCATCGCCCGGGACGACCATCCGGCGATCGCGCTCGCCCCCGGCGACCGGGTCGTGTTCTCCTCGCGCCAGATCCCCGGCAACGAGAAGGCGATCGGCGCGATCATGAACCAGCTCGCCACGGCGGGAATCGGCATCGTCACCGATGCCGACGGGCTCGTCCACGTCTCCGGGCACCCGCGCCGCGGCGAGATGCGCATGATGTACGAGTGGCTGCGTCCCGCCTGCGTCGTGCCCGCCCACGGCGAGGCGGTCCACATCGCCGAGCACGCCCGCTTCGCCCGCGCCTGCGGCGTGCCGCACGCCGTCGTCGCCAAGGACGGTGCGATGGTCCGCCTCGCGCCGGGCAAGCCGGAGGTGGTCGACCACGTCAAGGTCGGGCGGCTCTACAAGGACGGCGACATCGTCGTCGCAGAGGACGACCGCGCGCTACCCGAACGGCGCAAGCTCGCGGCCTCGGGCATCGTCACCGTGGCGATCGCCATCGACGCCCGCGGCGAGATACAGGGCGATCCGGCGGTCGACGTGATGGGCCTGCCGCTGCTCACCAAGGCCGGCGAGGAGATCATCGACATCGTCGCCGACGCCATCGGGCGCACGCTCGACGGCCTGCCGCGGGGCAAGCGCCGCGACAGCGATTTCGTCGAGACGGCGGTCGCCCGCGCGGTGCGCTCCGCGGTGAATGGGCAATGGGGCAAAAAGCCCGCGTGCCACGTCCTCGTCGTCGAGGTATGACGAGGGCGACACCAGGACGGGAGGGACGGGCGCGATGATCGGTCGGCTGAACCACGTGGCGATCGCGGTGCGCGACATCGCCGAGGCGAGCGCCGTCTACCGCGACACGCTCGGCGCGGAGGTCTCCGCGCCGGTCGCGCAGCGGGAGCACGGAGTGACGACCGTGTTCATCACGCTGCCCAACACCAAGATCGAGCTGCTCGAGCCGCTGGGCGCGGACAGCCCGATCGCGAAGTTCCTGGAGCGCAACGCCGACGGCGGCATCCACCACGTCTGCTACGAGGTGGAGGACATCATCGCCGCCCGCGACAAGCTGATCGCGGACGGTGCGCGGGTGCTCGGCGGCGGCGAGCCGAAGATCGGCGCGCACGGCAAGCCGGTGCTGTTCCTCCACCCCAAGGACTTCTGCGGCACCCTCGTCGAGCTGGAGCAGGCCTGAGACCATGCGCTCGCCCGTCGACACCGTGAAGCTGCTGGCGACCTCGCTGCCCGCCGCCGTGACCGTGATCGTGGCGCTGATCGCGCTCTCGGTCGCGCTCGGCATGGTCCTGTTCGGGACCGGCATCGCCGGCGCGCTGGCGTTCTACTTCGTCGTGTGGTGGATCATGCTGTTCGCGGTCCTTCCCTTCGGCGTGCGCAGCCAGCACGAGACGACCGAGATGATCCCCGGCACCGAGCCCGGCGCCCCCGTGGCGCCGGCGCTGGTCGAGAAGGCGATCTGGACGACATTGGTCGCCGGCGTGGTCTTCCTTATCGCGCTGGCGCTCCTGCCCTTCGCGGGGCTCGCCTGATCGGGCCCGCCCCGCCTCGCCTCACAGGATGAACCGGCTCAGGTCCGCGTTCTTCGCCAGGTCCGCCACCCGGGAGCGGACGTAGTCCCCGTCGATCGTCACCGTCTCGCCGCCCTTCTCGGATGCGGAGAACGAGATCTCGTCGAGCGTGCGCTCGATCACCGTCTGGAGGCGGCGCGCGCCGATGTTCTCGACGTTGGAGTTCACCTCCACAGCGATGCGCGCGAGCGCGTCGATGCCGTCCTCGGTGAAGGCGAGGGTGACGCCCTCCGTCGCCAGCAGGGCCACCGACTGCTTGATCAGGCTCGCCTCGGTCTCGGTGAGGATGCGGCGGAAGTCGTCGACGTCGAGCGGGGAGAGCTCGACGCGGATGGGCAGGCGCCCCTGCAGCTCCGGCAGCAGGTCGGAGGGCTTGGAGACGTGGAAGGCGCCCGACGCGATGAACAGGATGTGGTCGGTCTTCACCGGGCCGTGCTTGGTCGCCACCGTGGTGCCCTCGATGAGCGGGAGCAGGTCGCGCTGCACGCCCTCGCGCGACACGTCGGCGCCCGAGCGCCCTTCGCGGGCGCAGACCTTGTCGATCTCGTCCAGGAAGACGATGCCGGCGTTCTCCACCTCGCGGATGGCGTCGGCGACGAGCGCCTCCTGGTCGAGGAGCTTGTCGCTCTCCTCGGCGATGAGCGGCTCGTAGGCGTCCTTCACGGTGAGGCGACGCGGCTTGGTGCGCCCGCCGAAGGCCTTGCCGAACATGTCGCCGAGCGAGATCGCGCCGACCGAGGCGCCCGGCATGCCCGGCAGCTCCAGCATCGGCACGCCGCCTCCGCCCGCCTGCATCTCGAGCTCGATCTCCTTGTCGTCGAGGAGGCCCTCGCGCAGCTTCTTGCGGAAGGAATCCCGCGTCGCCTGGCCCGAGCCGGGGCCGACGAGGGCGTCGAGGACCCGGTCCTCCGCCGCCATCTCCGCCTTGGCCTTGACCGAGCGCCGGCGCTCCTCCTTGACGAGGCCGATGCCGATCTCGACGAGGTCGCGCACGATCTGCTCGACGTCGCGGCCGACGTAACCCACCTCGGTGAACTTCGTCGCCTCGACCTTGAGGAAGGGCGCCTTGGCGAGCTTGGCGAGCCGGCGGGCGATCTCGGTCTTGCCGCAGCCGGTGGGGCCGATCATCAGGATGTTCTTGGGCATCACCTCGTCCCGGATGGAGCCGGTGAGCTGCTGGCGGCGCCAGCGGTTGCGCAGCGCGATGGCGACCGCGCGCTTGGCGTCCGTCTGCCCGACGATGTAACGATCGAGCTCGGAGACGATCTCGCGGGGGGAGAAGGTGGTCATGCCGGATCCTGTGATGATCGGTGCGCGGTGAGGAGGGGAACGCGATGGCTGCGAGACTGTGGCTGATCGCCGGGGCGAACGGGGTGGGGAAGACGACCTACGCCTTCCGGCACATTCGGGCGGTGTCGGGCTCGACGGCGTTCGTCAATCTCGACGAGATCGCCCGCGGCCTGTCGCCGCTCGACGTCGAGGCCGGACGCGTCGCCGCCTCGCGCGTGGCGCTCGCGCGCATCGCCGAGTTCATGGCCGCGCGGCGCACGTTCTCGCTCGAGACGACGCTCGCCGGGCGCACGCACCTGCGCACGATCGACGCCGCGCGTGGCGTCGGAATGGAGGTCGCGATCCTCTATTTCGCGGTGGCGCGCGTCGAGACGAGCCTCGAGCGAATCGCCCGGCGCGTCCGCCAGGGCGGCCACGACGTGCCGGAGGCCGACGCCCGCCGGAGGTTCGTGCGCTCGCTCGCGAGCTTCGAGGCCTATGCGGCGCGCGCCGACCAGTGGAGCGTGTTCGACGCGAACGGCCAGCCGACCATCGTCGCCGAGGGGCGGGCCGGCTGCATCGCCATGCGCGCCGACACGTCCGGCCTCCCGCCCGCGCTCGCGGCGACGCTCGACGCCATGCCCGCCTGCGCCGAGGCGTAGGAGCTGCGCTATCGCCGGCGCGCCCGCCATCAGACGGCGCTCTCCAGGCTCTCGATGACGAGGTTGCCGTTGGTGTAGACGCAGATGTCCGCCGCGATCTGCAGCGAGCGGCGCACGACGGTCTCCGCGTCGAGATCGGTGTCCATCAGCGCGCGGGCGGCGGCGAGCGCGTAGTTGCCGCCGGATCCGATCGCCATCACGCCCGCCTCGGGCTCGAGCACGTCGCCGGCGCCCGAGAGCAGCAGGCCGACGTCCTTGTCGGCGACGAGCATCATCGCCTCGAGCCGGCGCAGGTAGCGGTCCGTGCGCCAGTCCTTGGTCAGCTCGACGCAGGCGCGCACGAGCTGCCCGGGATATTGCTCGAGCTTGGCCTCCAGCCGCTCGAACAGCGTGAACGCGTCGGCGGTGGCGCCGGCGAAGCCGCCGATCACCGCCCCCTTGGCGAGCGTGCGCACCTTGCGGGCGTTGCCCTTCACGATCGTCTGCCCGAGGCTCACCTGCCCGTCCCCGCCGACGACGAGCCTGCCGTCCTTGCGGACCATGAGGATCGTCGTGGCGTGCATGCGCGGGGCGGCGGAATCGTCGTTGGACACTGCGGGCGCTCCGGTTCGTGCGATCGGCGTTGGCTGCTGACTTAAGCAGCGCGAGGACGATTTCCAACCGGGCGCCGCCCTTCCTCCCCGCAGAGGAGGAGTCCGCGCGAAGCGCGGGCGGTGGGGCCGTTCGCCTGTCTTTCGAGCCGGCCCGCCGCCCTCCCCACCCTCCGGCCTCCGGCCGTCGTCCTCCCCTGCGGGGAGGAAGCGGGCGTCATCGGCGGCTGGCCATCCGGCCCGCCGCTTGCTAGAACGCGCGCCCGACCATCACACGGGACGAACCGCCATGCGCGCCGCGCGCGTCGACCGCCGCACCTCCGAGACCGACGTCTCGCTCTCGCTCGCCCTCGACGGGACGGGCGCCGCGAGCATCGCGACGGGAGTCGGTTTCCTCGACCACATGCTCGATCTCCTGGCGCGCCACGCGCTGTTCGACCTCGATGTGACCGCGAAGGGCGACACGCACGTCGACGATCACCATACGGTGGAGGACGTCGGCATCGCGCTCGGCCAGGCGTTCCGCGAGGCGCTGGGCGAGAAGCGCGGCATTTCACGCTATGCGACCGTGCATCTGCCCATGGACGAGACGCTGAGCCGGGTGTCGGTGGACATCTCCGGGCGGCCGTTCCTCGTCTTCCGCACCGCGTTCCCGACGCAGAAGATCGGGACGTTCGACACCGAGCTCGTGCGCGAGTGGTTCCAGGCCTTCGCGACCAACGCCGGCGTGACGCTGCACGTCGAGACGCTCTACGGCGACAACAGCCACCACGTCGCCGAGAGCTGCTTCAAGGGCCTCGCCCGGGCGCTGCGCGCGGCGGTGGCGATCGATCCGCGCGAGGCGGACCGCATCCCCTCGACCAAGGGAGCGCTTTGAGCATGCGCACCTACACGGTCCACCTGCCGCGCGACGCGGCGCCCGGCGATGCGGCCGCCTTCGAGCGCGCGGTCCTGGTGCGTGACGGGTTCAACTGGGCGGCGTTCTTCTTCTCGGTCCTGTGGATGCTCTGGCACCGCCTCTGGCTCGCCGCGCTCGCGACCCTCGTCGCCGTCGTGGCGCTCTCGGTCGCGCTGGACGCCCTGGAGGTCGGGGAGGGCGCGGCGGCGCTGGCGAGCCTGCTGCTCGCGGTGCTGATCGGGCTCGAGGCGTCGAGCCTGCGGCGCTGGACCTACGCCCGCCGCGGCATGCCGATGGTCGACGTCGTCGCTGCGCCGTCCTACGACGAGGCGGACGCGCTCGCCTGCGCGCGGCTCGTGGGAATGCACGGGGAGGGCGAGACGGCCTCGCCCCCGGCCGAAATCCCGCCTGCTCCGCACGAGCCCGCTCGGCCGATCGCCGAGCAGCCCGCGCGGCCGAGCGCCGAGATCGTCCCCTTCGGCCTGCGGCCGGAGGGAACGCAATGAGCGTCGCCATCGTCGACTACGGCTCGGGAAACCTGCACTCCGCCCACAAGGCCTTCGAGCGCGCCGCCCGCGAGGCGGGGCTCGCCATGGCGGTGCGCGTCACCAGCGACCCCGCCGTCGTGCGCGACGCCGAGCGCGTCGTGCTGCCGGGGGTGGGCGCCTTCGCCGATTGCCGGCGCGGGCTCGACGCGGTGCCCGGCATGTTGGAGGCTCTCACCGAGGCGGTGATGGGCCGCGGCCGCCCCTTCCTCGGCATCTGCGTGGGGATGCAGCTGCTCGCCTCGCGCGGCCTCGAGCACGAGACGACGCCGGGGCTCGGCTGGATCCCCGGCGACGTGCGCGCCATCCGCCCGGCGGACCCGGCGCTGAAGATCCCGCACATGGGCTGGAACGTGCTCGACGCGCGCCGCGCCCATCCGCTGCTCGACGGCATCCCCACCGGCGAGAGCGGGCTGCACGCCTACTTCGTGCATTCCTACGCCCTCGACGCCGAGGCCCCCGGCGACGTGGTCGCCACGACCGACTACGGCGGCCCCCTCACCGCCATCGTCGGGCGCGACACCATCGTCGGCACGCAGTTCCACCCCGAGAAGAGCCAGCGGCTCGGGCTCGCCCTCATCGCCAACTTCCTGAGGTGGCGCCCGTGATCCTCTATCCCGCCATCGACCTCAAGGAAGGCCGCTGCGTGCGCCTGATCCAGGGCGACATGGAGCAGGCGACCGTCTTCAACGACGATCCCGCCGCGCAGGCGCGCGCCTTCGCCGCCCAGGGCTTCCCCTGGCTGCACGTGGTCGACCTCGACGGCGCCTTCGCCGGCAAGCCGATGAACGCCGAGGCGGTCGACGGCATCCTCGCGGGCGTGACCATCCCCGTGCAGCTCGGCGGCGGCGTGCGCGACATGCGCACCGTCGAGGGCTGGCTCGCCAAGGGCGTGGCGCGCATCGTCATCGGCACCGCCGCCGTGCGCGACCCGGCCTTCGTGCGCGAGGCGGCGCGGCTCCATCCGGGGAAGATCGCGGTGGGCATCGACGCCAAGGACGGCTACGTCGCCGTCGAGGGCTGGGCGCAGAGCTCGACGCTCACCGCCGAGGAACTCGGCCGGCGCTTCGAGGACGCGGGCGTCGCCGCCATCGTCTACACCGACATCGCCCGCGACGGCATCCTCAAGGGCCTCAACATCGAGATGACGCTCGCGCTCGCGCGGGCGGTGACGATCCCGGTCATCGCGTCCGGCGGCCTCGCCTCGATCGACGACGTCGCGCGCCTGCTCCAGCCCGACTGCGCGGCGCTCGGCGGCGCCATCACCGGCCGCGCGCTCTACGACGGGCGGATCGACCCCGCAGAGGCGCTCGCGATGATCGCGGCGGCCGATGCCGCCGAGGCGAACGCGGGGAAGGCGGAGACCGGGAAGGCCGCCGCCCCGTGATCCTCGCATCCGCCTTCGCCGCGCTGCGTCTCGTCGTCTCGCCGGGCCTGCGCGGCATCCTGCTGCGCTCGATCGGGCTGACGATCCTGCTTCTGGCCGTCGCGTGGGCGGCAGCGACGCGGGGCGTCGACTGGCTGCTCGCGCAGGAGACCTTCACCGACGCCTATCCGTGGGTCGACACGATCGGCGTGGTGCTGGCGGGCGCGGGGCTGCTGGTGGGCGCGCTCTACCTGATCCCCGCCGTCTCCGCCCTCGTCGCCTCGATCTTCGCCGACGAGGCGGCGGCGATCGTGGAGCGCACGGACTTCCCGGCCGATCCGCCGGGAAAGGAGATGCCGCTCCTGCCGTCGATCGGCTACGGCCTGCGCTTCTTCGCCCTGACGCTCGCGGTCAACGTCGCGGCGCTCGCGCTGCTGCTCGTGCCGGTGGTCAACGTCGCCGCCTTCTTCCTGGCCAACGCCTACCTGCTCTCGCGCGAGTATTTCGAGCTCGCCGCGAACCGCCATCACCCGCGGGCGGAGGCGGTAGCGTTGCGCAAGCGCCACGCGGGGCGGGTCTTCCTCGCGGGCGCGGTGATCGCGGGCTTCCTGCTGATCCCGATCGTGAACCTCGCGACGCCGCTCTTCGGCGTGGCGCTGATGACGCACCTGCACAAGCGGATCGTCGGGATCGAGGCGCGTCGCCCGGGCGGCGCGCTCACGCGCTGACGCTCACTCGTCCTCGCCGAAGCGGGCCGCGAGCAGCGTCGCGAGCGCGTCGAGCACGCCCTCGGCCTGCGGGCCCGTCGCCGTGACGTGGACGGAGGTGCCCTGCGCGGCGGCCAGCGTGAGCAGCCCCATGATCGAGCGCCCGCCCACCGTCTCGCCGCAGCGGGTGACGGTCACCTCCGCCTGGTAGCGCTCGACCGTCTGGACGAACTTGGCGGAGGCGCGGGCATGCAGGCCCTTGCGGTTGACGATCGAAAGCTCGCGGGCGAGCGCGCCCTCCGGCACCGGCGGCGGCTCCGGGCAGGGCTCTTCGAGAGCGTCGCGCGCGATCGAGGGCTCGGCCTTCATGTCACTTCCCCGCGAGCACGTGGGAGGCCACGTTGATGTACTTGCGCCCCGCCTCCTGGGCGTGCAGCACGGCGTCGGCCAGGGGCTCGAGATCGCGCACGCTCGCGAGCTTGATCAGCATGGGCAGGTTGATGCCCGCAACGACCTCGACCATGCGCCCGTTCATGCACGAGAGCGCGAGGTTCGAGGGCGTGCCGCCGAACATGTCGGTGAGGACGACGACGCCCGCGCCCGTCTCGACCCGGCGCACGGCGTCGAGGATGTCGCCGCGACGGGCTTCCATGTCGTCCTCGGGGCCGATCGTGATCGTCTCGATCTGCTCCTGCGGGCCGACCACGTGCTCCAGCGCCGCGCGGAACTCCGTCGCCAGCTGGCCGTGGGTGACGAGCACCATTCCGATCATGTGGACCTGCATCCGTCGCTCGGCTGAGCGGAGCCGCTATCTTGTGCACTGCGAAGCCGAACGCAAGAGCATCGAGCCAATCCGTCGGCAGTTCAAGGCGGTGCCCCGACAGATAAGCCTCTCACGGCGTCGAGCGCAATCGTGGCGATCCCGTCGCCCGCCGTCGAGACGAGCCGCGGCAACCTGACGCGGAGGATCTCGGCCTCCAGAGCCTCCGGAACGGGCAGGCGCGGGGGGGACTCGGGAACCAGGTCGACGACGAGGCGCACGACGGCGGCCGGCGCGTGCGGCCGCTCCAGGATGCCGACGCCGCGCCGCTCGACGAGCCCGGCGATCGCCGGATGCGGGCGCGCCACGAGCCGGCCGTGGGCCGCCACGAGCCGGATGCGGTCGTCCCCGACGAGCCGCGCATGCAGCCCACGCGCCCGCGCGGCCTCCACGAGATCGAGCGCGAGCCGCGACTTCCCCGCCCCCGACGCGCCCCGGATCAGCACGCCCGCCTCGCCGACGACGACGCAGGAGGCGTGGATGGTGTCGGTGGTGGGGAGGCTCACGAAGCGTCCCCCGCCAGCTGCGCCGTCGCCGCCTCCCCAAAGGGGAGGACGACCGCCGAAGGCCTAGGGTGGGGAGGGCGGCGGGCCGGCTCGATCGTGCTCCGAACGGCCCCACCGCCCGCGCTTCGCGCGGACTCCTCCCCTCCGGGGAGGATGCGAGGTCGCGAACGGCCGATGCAGCCCGCGGACGGCGGCATCAGCCACGCTCCCGCACGGCGGGGAGCGTCACCACGAAGCGGGCGCCGAGCCGACGTGGCTCGCCGTCCTCGTCCACCGCACCGAGCCGGTTCTCGGCGCGGATGGTGCCGCGGTGGGCCTGGACGATCTGGCGCGAGATCGAGAGGCCGAGCCCCGAGTTCTGGCCGAAGCCCTGCTCCGGGCGGTCGGTGTAGAAGCGCTCGAAGATCCGCTCCAGCGCGTGCTCGGGGATGCCCGGACCCTCGTCCTCGACGACGAGGCGCATCACCTCGCCGTCGCGCTCGAGCAGGACGCGCACGGCGGCGCCGGGGGGCGAGAAGGAGCGGGCGTTGTCGAGGAGGTTGCGCACGACCTGGCCGAGGCGGCTGTCGTGGCCGATGACGACGAAGGTGCGCTCGGCGCGCTCGGCGGTCTCGCGCCCACCCTCGCGCAAGGCGTCCCGCCCGCTCTCGCGCGCCGAGTCGCGTGTCCCGTCCCGGGGCCCGTCGCCCTTTCGTGGCGGCCGGCGGATCTGCAGGTCGATCGGCGCGTCCTCCGGGCGGCGGACGTCGTTGGCGATGGAGACGACCGCGCCGAGGAGCCGCGCCATGTCGACCGGCCCGGCCTCCGAGCGGGCGAGCTCCGCGTCGAGGCGCGAGGCGTCGGAGATGTCCGAGATCAGCCGGTCGAGGCGGCGCACGTCGTGCTGGATGATGTCGAGGAGCCGTCGGCGGCTGTCGTCCGAGCGCGCCAGCGGCAGCGTCTCGACGGCGCTGCGCAGCGAGGTGAGCGGGTTCTTGAGCTCGTGCGCCACGTCCGCGGCGAAGCTCTCGATCGCCTCGATGCGGTCGTAGAGCGCCTCGGTCATCTCGCGCAGCGCGCCCGAGAGATGGCCGATCTCGTCGGAGCGGCCGGTGAAGTCGGGGATCTCCTGGCGGGACTTGATGCCCCGGCGCACCCGCTCGGCCGCCTCGGCGAGGCGCGACACCGGCCCGGCGATGGCGTTGGCGAGGATCAGCGAGAGCACGATCATCACGCCCGCGGCCACCATGAAGACCTGGAGCAGCGCGAAGCGCTCGGAGGCGATGATGGCGTCGATGTCGCCGCCCTGGGTCGAGAGCAGCAGCACGCCGCGCACGGCGCGCTGGCGCTGGATCGGCACCGCGACGGAGACGATGGTCTCGCCGGCGGGGTTGAGCCGCACGACGCTGGCGCGCTCGCCGCGCAGGGCCTGGCGCACCTCGGGGAAGGTGCGCCCGTCGGTGGGGCCGATCGTCTCGAGCGAGGGCGCGCGCGTCGGCGCGAAGAAGTCGCGCAGCGCCCCGAAGGCGCGCTCCAGCGGGCCCGGCGGGCTCGTCTCGATCGGCGGCAGGTCGAGGCGCAGGATGTCGCCGCGCGAGTACAGCGCGCGGGTGTCGAGCAGGAGCGACGCCTCGCGGTCGTAGACCCGCGCGCGGGTGCGCGTCGGCGTCACCAGCCGGCGCAGCAGCGGCGCGACCTGCTCGGGGCTGATCGAGAACTCGAGCGGCGAGAACAGCTCGTCGGTGAGGACCGAGCTCTCCCCGGTCTGCATCTGGAGGAGGCGGTCCGGGTCGATCAGGATCGTGTCGGAATCGACCGTCGCCGAGGCGGCGATGGCGCCGGCGATGATCTCGCCCTGGGTGAGCAGGCTCTGCACCCGGGCCTCGATCAGTCCCTCGCGGAACTGGTTGAGGTAGAGGAAGCCGAAGAAGAGCGCGACGAGGCCCGCGAGGTTGAGCACCACGATGCGGCGCACGAGGCTCGACGAGGCGCGCCCGGCCATCGCCCGCCACAGGCCGCGCAGGCGCACCAGGAGGCCGAGCCGCATGCGCCGCGCCGTGCCGCCCTTCGCCAGCGCCGCGACGGGCGAGCGCCGCGGCGACGGGGGCGCGTCCTCGCCGCCGGCCCCGGCGGAGGCCGGCCCGTCGTCGTCGTGCGCATATCCGTCGGCCCGCCGGCGTGCGTCCACGCGCCCTCCCTCAGGTTTCCTTGAAGCGGTAGCCGACGCCGTAGAGCGTCTCGATCATGTCGAAGCTCTGGTCGACCACCTTGAATTTCTTGCGCAGGCGCTTGATGTGGCTGTCGATGGTACGGTCGTCGACGTAGACTTGGTCGTCGTAGGCGGCGTCCATCAGCGCGTTGCGGGACTTCACCACGCCGGGCCGCTGGGCGAGCGACTGGAGGATGAGGAACTCGGTGACGGTGAGCGTCACCGGCTCGCCCTTCCAGGTGCAGGTGTGGCGCTCCGGATCCATCACCAGCTGGCCGCGCTCGAGCGCCTTGGTGTCCGGCTCGCGCGGGGCCGACACGTCCTTGGGCGCGAAGCGGCGCAGGACGGCCTTGACGCGCTCGACCAGCAGGCGCTGGGAGAACGGCTTCCGGATGAAGTCGTCGGCGCCCATCTTGAGGCCGAACAGCTCGTCGATCTCCTCGTCCTTCGAGGTGAGGAAGATCACCGGCAGGTCGGACTTCTGGCGCAGGCGGCGCAGGAGCTCCATGCCGTCCATGCGCGGCATCTTGATGTCGAAGATCGCGAGGTCCGGCGGGGTCTGTCGCAGGCCGTCCAGCGCCGACGCCCCGTCCGTGTAGGTCTGGATGCGATAGCCTTCGGCCTCGAGGGCGATGGACACCGAGGTGAGGATGTTGCGATCGTCGTCGACGAGGGCGATGGTGGGCATCACGGCTCCCGATGCTCTGGCGGCCTGGCTTTCGTCCCGATACGGTACGGGCGGGAACGCCCGAGGCGGGCGGATGGTGCGACGAAATCGTCGCCCTCCCGCCAAGCCTCGCAATTCGGCCGAATTCATGGCGGTCTACCACGTCTTGCCGCATGTGGGCAAAGACGGGCGCTTTCGGAAGGGGTGCGGGCATGGCGCAGGCGGACGGCGACGGCGTGGGCGGGGGCCGCAATCCCGGCGAGAGCGGCGTCTCGGAGGAGGCGAAGGCGATCCTCGAGCGGGTGGGGCCCGATCCCTCCTACGACGGGCTCGCTGTCGCCAAGGGGCTGCTGCGCGCCGTGCGCGCCGGTGCGCTCGCGACCCTCGACCGCGCGGCGGGCTTTCCCTTCGCCACGCTGGTGACGGTGGCGACGGACGTCGACGGCGCGCCGCTCTTCCTGATGTCGCGCCTGTCCGGCCACACCGCGAACCTCGCCGCCGACCCGCGGGCGAGCGTGCTCCTCGCCGAGCGGGGCAAGGGGCGCAAGGAGGGCGACCCCCTCGCCCATCCGCGGCTCACCGTGATCGGGCGAATCGCGCCCACCGACGACCCCCGCCCCCGCGCCCGCTTCCTCGCCCGCCACCCAAAGGCGAATCTCTACGCCGGCTTCGGGGACTTCGCCGTATTCCGCATGGCGGTCGAGGGTGCCCACCTCAACGGCGGCTTCGCCCGGGCGATGGCGATCGCGCGCGACGACCTCCTGACCCGCGTGGACGACGCGGGAGGCCTCCTCGACCTCGAGGAGAGCGCGATCGCCCACATGAACGCGGATCACCGCGACGCGCTCTCCCTCTACGCCACCCGCCTCGCCAAGGCGCCGATGGCGGATTGGCGCGCCACCGGCCTCGACCCGGAGGGCATCGATCTCGCCGCAGGCGACCTGACGGCACGCGTGCCGTTCCCCGAGCGGGTGAGCGAGGGCGGGCGGCTGCGCGCGGTGCTGAAGCAGCTGGCGGACGAGGCGCGGGAGGCGGCGGGCTGAGCGCGTCCGCGACGACTCACGCGTCCCTGCCTCGGCTCATCCGCGCCAGGACCGCCGCGCGCTCGTCCTCGTCCACCACGTCGATGCCGAGGAGCCGCATCAGCGCGAGGCCCTGGAGGGCGA
Organism: Salinarimonas sp. NSM; assembly: GCF_052380005.1. Classification (NCBI taxonomy): domain Bacteria; kingdom Pseudomonadati; phylum Pseudomonadota; class Alphaproteobacteria; order Hyphomicrobiales; family Salinarimonadaceae; genus Salinarimonas; species Salinarimonas sp. NSM. The sequence goes on along the minus strand of NZ_JBQTCJ010000001.1, from coordinate 36,009 downwards.
GGTACGCGATGGTCGCGTCGTCGGGGTCCGCGGTGTTGGCGCGGATCGCGTCGAGGAAGCCGCGCTCGCGCTGGCGAACCGGCTCCAGGATCGCCGGATCCTCGACCAGCGCCGTGAGCATGCCCGCGCTCGGGGGCGTCGCGCACAGCCGCTCGGCGACGAACGTCGCGATATAGGCCGCGATCACGCCATCGTGACGGGAGGCGGCCGCCTCGATCCCGAGCGCCGCCTCGAAGCGCGCGAGCTGCTCCTCGACGAGGCCGCGCAGCAGCGCCGCCTTGCTGGGGAAGTGGTAGAGGAGCCCTCCCTTCGAGACTCCCGCCTTCGCGGCGACGGCCTCCAGCGAGACCGAGCCCGGCCCGGCCTCTTGCGCGATCTCGAGTGCCGCGCGAAGGATGCGGTCGCGTGTGCTTTGCGTGCCGGCCGTCACGGTTCCTCCTTGACAGGGGCGTCCCTACGGTCCAGTTCCCAACCGTCCGGACGGTACAGTACGGGGGACCGTACACGCCCCCGGCTTCCCCGTGCAAGCGCCTCGCCCCGTCGCGCGTTTCCCGGTCCTGCGTTTCCCGACCCCGCGTTTCCCGACCACGAGCCCAGCCATGATCAAGCGCTTCCTGATCGCCATCGTCCTCGTCGCCCTCGTCGGCGGCGGGCTCGTCGGGTTCAACCTGTTCCGCGACCGGATGATCGCGGACTTCTTCGCGAACATGCCCGTCCAGCCGGCGACCGTATCCGCGGTCACGCTCGAGCCCGCCACCTGGCGCCCCACGATCGAGACGATCGGCACCGTCAACGCCGCGCGCGGCGTCGAGCTGACGGTGGAGGCGGCCGGGATCGTGCGCGAGATCGCCTTCGCCTCGAACGAGGAGGTCGAGGCGGGCGCGTTGCTGGTGCGGCTCGACGACGCCGTGCAGCGGGCGGACGTGGACGCCGCGCGCACGCGCCTCGCGCTCGACGAGCAGGACCTCGCCCGCGCCCGGGACCTGCGCTCGCGCGGCGCCGGCACGGAGGTGAACGTCGCCAACGCCGAATCGGCGGCCCGTTCCTCGGAGGCGCAGCTCGCCCGCGCGGTGGCGGTGCTGGAGCAGCGCCGCCTCGTGGCGCCGTTCTCGGGCACGATCGGCCTGCCCCGCGTCGAGCTCGGGCAGTACATCACCCCGGGCACGGTCGTCGCCACGCTCCAGGACCTCGACACGATGCGCGTCGACTTCTCGCTGCCCGAGCAGCGCCTGCCCGACGTGGCCATCGGCCAGCCGATCCGCGTCTCCGGCGAGGGCGTCGCCGGCGAGATCACCGGCGAGATCATCGGCATCGACCCGCGGGTCGACCCGGCGAGCCGGCTCTTCGCGGTACGCGGCGCGGTGTCGAACGAGGGCGGCGTGCTCACGCCGGGCCAGTTCGTGCGCATCGCCATCGAGCAGCCGCGGGAGGAGGGCGTCGTCGCCGTGCCGCAGACCGCGCTGGTGTCGAGCCTCTACGGCGACTTCGTCTACCGCGTCGTGGCGGCCGACGAGGGCGAGGGACTGGTCCTCGACCAGGCCTTCGTCCAGCCCGGCCGTCGCGCCGAGGGGCTGATCGAGATCGTCTCGGGCCTCGAGCCCGGCGACCGCGTCGTCGTCGCCGGCCAGAACCGGCTGTCCAACGCCATGCCCGTCGTCCTCGAGGAGGCGGGCGACGCCTCCGCGGAAGACGTCGCCGGAGAAGACGCCCCCGAAGCCGCGAGCGCCGCCCGATGAGCCCCTCCGACATCTTCATCAAGCGCCCGGTCCTCTCGACGGTGCTGGGCCTCCTGATCCTGCTGCTGGGCTTCCAGGGCCTGTTCGGCCTGCAGACGCGCCAGTACCCGGAGGTGGACGAGACCGTCGTGACGATCACGACGCTCTATCCCGGCGCCTCCGCCGAGCTTATCCAGGGTTTCGTCACCTCGCCGATCGCGCGCGCGGTCGCGACGACGGAGAACGTCGACTACGTCACCACGCAGTCGCGGCCCTCGGCTTCGGTCGTGACCGTCAACATGCGGCTCGGCTCCGATCCCGACGCCGCGCTCACGGAGGTGATGTCGAAGGTCAACGAGGTGCGCTCGAGCCTGCCTCCCGACGCCGAGGATCCGGCGATCGTGAAGGGCACGGGCATGACCTTCGCGACCATGTACTTCGCGGTGCAGAACCCGAACATGACCGCGGAGCAGGTGACGGAGTACATCGAGCGCGTCATCCGCCCGCGCATGTCGACGATTCCCGGCGTGGCGGAGACCGAGGTGCTCGGCGGCGCCAAGTACGCCATGCGGGTCTGGATCGACCCCGTGCGGCTCGCCGCCCGCGGGCTGACGGCGGCCGAGGTGCGCCAGGCGATCGACGCCTCGAACTTCCTCTCCGCGCCCGGGCGCACGCGCAACGAGCTCGTCACCTACCCGATCACCATGCGCTCGACGCTGCAGACGCCGGACGCGTTCGCCCAGCTGCCGCTGTCGGGCCAGGGCGACGACGTGGTGCGCCTGCGCGACGTGGCGCGGATCGAGCTCGCGGCGGAATCGACCGACACGATCGTGAACTTCAACGGCGAGCCGGGCACCTTCATCGGCCTCTATCCGACCCCGGGCGCGAACCCGCTCGACATGGCCGCCGCCGTGCTCGCCGAGGTCCCGGCCATCCAGGCGACGCTGCCGGACGGCATGAGCCTGACGCTCATGTACGACTCGACCGAGCAGATCGGCGCCTCGATCGACGAGGTCTTCCGCACGATCATCGAGGCCACCGTGATCGTGGCGGTGATCACGCTCCTCTTCCTCGGCTCGTTCCGGGCCGTGTCGCTGCCGCTCGTCGCGATCCCGCTCTCGCTCGTCGGCACGCTCTTCATCCTGCTCCTGATGGGCTACTCCATCAACCTGCTCACGCTGCTCGCGATGGTGCTCGCCATCGGCCTCGTGGTCGACGACGCGATCATCGTCGTCGAGAACGTGCAGCGCCATGTCGACGAGGGGATGAACCCCGCGCGCGCCGCCTTCGTCTCCATGAAGGAGCTGTTCACCTCCATCGTCGCGATGATGCTGACGCTGGTGGCCGTGTTCACGCCGCTGTTCTTCACCGGCGGCCTCACCGGTGCGCTGTTTCGCGAGTTCGCGGTGACGCTCGCGGGCGCGGTCTTCATCTCCGGCGTCGTCGCGCTCACCATCTCGCCGATGATGGCGGCGCGCGTGCTCAAGGCCGGCCACAGCCGCTTCCAGGTCGCGCTCGACCGCGGCTTCGGCGGGCTGGAGGGCTGGTACGAACGCCGCGTCGCCGGGTCGCTGCGCTACCGTGCGGTGACGATCTTCGTCGTGGTCGCGCTCGTGGGCGTCACCGGCTTCCTGTTCACCAAGACCTCGAGCGAGCTCGCGCCGGAGGAGGACGTCGGCGCGCTGTTCTCCATCGTCAACGCGCCCGCCTACGCCACATCGGACTACACCCGTATCTACATCGACGAGATGCGCGCGCGCACGCAGGACCTGCCCGAGCTGTCGGCGAACTTCTCCATCGTCGGCTTCGGCGGGCAGACGAACTCGGGCATCGCCCTGTGGGCGTTCGACGACTGGGCCGAGCGCGCACGCAGCCAGGCGGAGATCCAGCAGGACCTCCAGGCGCGCATCGCCGGCATCACCGGCGTCGAGGCCTTCGTCTTCGCGCCGCCGACCCTGCCGGGCGCCGGCGGCGGGCTGCCGATCTCGGTCGTCATCCAGACGACGAGCACGCCGGCGAACGTCTACGAGATCGCCGAGCGTATCCGCCAGGAGGCGCAGGGGTCGGGCCGCTTCATCGTGGTGCAGAACTCGCTGTCCTTCGACACGACGGAGGTCGTGGTAACGATCGACCGCGACCGTGCGGCGGCGCTGAACGTGCCGGCGTCCCAGGTGGGCGCCACGCTCGGCCTCCTCGTCGGCGGCGGCGCGATCTCGCAGTTCGACCGGGATTCGAACAGCTACGACGTGATCATGCAGGTTCCGGCGGAATACCGGAGCAATCCGGAGCGGCTCGGCGACCTCTACGTCCGCTCGACGAGCGGCGACATGGTGCCGCTCTCGGCCATCGCGAACATCGACACCGGAGTCGCCGCGGCGACGATCGAGCAGTTCAACCAGCTCAACTCCGCGACCATATCGGCGCTGCCGCTGCCGGGCGTCTCCACCGGCGACGGCCTCGCGGAGATCGTCGCGATCGCCGAGCGAGTCCTGCCGGACGGCTTCTACATCGACTACGCGGCCCAGTCCCGCCTGGAGGTGGGCGAGGGCAACACGATCGCCATCGCCTTCGCGCTCGCGATCGTGGTGATCTACCTCGTGCTCGCCGCCCAGTTCGAGAGCTTCCGCGACCCGTTCGTCATCCTGATGTCGGTGCCCCTGTCGATCTTCGGCGTCATCGTGCCGCTCAACCTCGGCCTCTCGACGCTCAACATCTACACGCAGGTCGGGCTGATCACCTTGATCGGGCTCATCACCAAGCACGGCATCCTGCTCGTCGAGTTCGCCAACCAGCTGCGCCGCGAAAAGGGCCTGACCCGCGAGGCGGCGATGGTCGCCTCCGCCAAGCTGCGCCTGCGGCCGATCCTGATGACGACGGCGGCGACCGCGCTCGGCGTCGTGCCGCTGATGACGGCGGAGGGCGCCGGCGCGGCGGCGCGCTTCTCGATGGGCCTCGTGATCTTCTCCGGCATCACGGTGGGCACGCTGTTCACGCTCTTCGTCGTGCCGACCTTCTACACGCTCCTGTCGCGCCGGGAGCTCGAGCCCGAGCTGACCGAGACCGGCGAACGCGTCTCGCCCGCTGCGGGGGCGCCGACGCCCGCCGAATAGGCGTCGACGGCGTTGCGCCTCGCCGCCATTACCGGCCCCCAGCGCCGGGCGACGCGGCCCTGCCAGAGCGCGAGCGCCGGGGTGACGCCGAGCTCCATCGCGAGCGCCGCGGTCATCGGCCCGTCCGCCGGGCCGTCGGCCACGACGCCGAGCACGCGGGCGAGGCCACCGATCACGACGATGCCGGCGAGCAGCCGCACGCGGGCGCCGTGCGCCTCGATCCGCGGCACCGCCGCCCAGAAGGCGAGCCCGATGCCGAGGAGCAAGCCCGACAGGTAGCGCACGTGGCTCTCCAGCGGGATGGCGCGCGCGAGAGCGTCGCCGCTCCCGCTCCCGACGAACCCGGTCCCCGTCGTCACGCCGGCGAGCCCGGCGAAGACGGGAACGCAGCCGGCGAGCAGGATCGCCCCCTGCAGCATCCGCCGTTCCGTGTGCGCCGCGATCATGTGCGCTCCCCTTCCTCGTGCCTGGACGGGGAGAGGTACGGTCGAGGGGGCCGGAGGGTTTCAGAGGGGCTTCCGGCGGGCCTCGGGAAGGGTCGTCGCGGGGGGCGTGTTGCGCGAGGGGCGCAGCACGGGCACGCCGTCGATCAGGACCATGCCGATGCCCGGCAGGTCGCCCAGCGCGACGCTGTCGAGCAGCGTGCGCCCCGCCGTGCCCTGCGCCCGGTCCATGATCACGAGATCGGCAGGCCGGTCCGGCGCCAAGATCCCCTGCGGGAGGCCGTGCACGCGCGCCGTGTTGCCGGTCGCGAAGCAGAAGACCTGCTCGGCCGGCAGCTCGCCGAAGCTCGACAGCATGGCGACGAGCCGCAGCATGCCGAGCGCCGGCACGCCCGCGCCGGACGGCGCGTCGGTGCCGAGCACGATCCGCTCGAGCTGCCCCATCTCGGTCGCGGTCCTCAGGGCGTAGAGCGCCGCGAAGGCGTTGCCGTTGTGGACGATCTCGATCGCCCGCGAGCAGCCCTCGCACAGGCAGCGGATCTGCGAATGCGCGAAGGCGGTGTGCCCGCCGTTGATGTGCCCGATCACGTCCGGGTCGATGGCGAGTATCTCCTCCGCCGTCATGAGCCGCGAGCCGGGAATCGAGGGGCCGCCGGTGTGGGTGAGGCAGCGCATCCCGTTCGCGCGCGCCCATCCGACCATCGTGCGCGCGGTCTCGACGTCGGCGACCGAGCCGATCCCGACCTCGCCGACGAGCTCGACACCCGCCTCCGCGAGCTCCCGGAAATCCTCCTCGAGCAACCCCTCCTCGAGCAGCGGCGCGCCGGCGATCATCTTGACGCCGGAGGGGCGCGCCGCCGCGAAGCTGCGCTGCGCGGCGATGGCGAGCGCCTTCACCCCGATTCGATCGGTCGGCCGACCGGCGACGTGCACCTCGCCCGCCGAGATCATCGTGGTCGTGCCGCCGTGCAGGCAATGGTGTATCCAGGAATGGTTGTCCGTGCGTGGACTGTGCTCGCCGAGCGTCGGATGCGTGTGGCCGTCGATCAGGCCGGGGCACACGGTCGTGCCGCGCGCATCGACGACGATGTCCGCCTCCTCGACGTCGCAGTCGGCGCGCCGTCCCACCGCGGTGATCGTGCCGCCGACGGCGACGATCGTGTCGGCGTCGAGGATCGGCTGCTCGAGCCGCCCGGAGAGGAGGAGGCCGATGTTCTCGACGACGAGCTTGCGGCGCCGGGCCGGGGACCGATCGGGGAAGAGATCGATCATCGCGGGGCTCCTCGGTTCGGCGTCGGTCTGCCGGTGGACGCGTACCGGGCCTCACGGCGACGGATCGCGCCGAGCACCCATTGGGCGGCACGCGGGAGGGTGAAGATCGGCAGCTGGCAGGCGGCGAAGTACAGGGCCATGGTCGGGCTGATCTGCGCCCCGAGCGCGGCCCACACGAGCCCGACGTTCTTGTTCCCGAGCGTAAGCCCGGTGACGAGCCGGGTCGCGCCGTCCCCCGGGAAGAGTGCGGCGCCGACCGCCTGGAGACCGAGGTTCGTCGCGTAGGCGAGGGCGATGACGCCCAGAGCGAAGGCCGGCTCCGCCTCGATGCTCGCGCGCACCCCCGCCATCGTCGCGAGCGAGAAGACGAGCAGAGAGACCACGATCGCGGCGTCGATCACGACGCCGTTCCGGGCGAGCGGCCCGGCCGCGAATCGCCGCAGCAGCGCGGCCGTCACTATCGCGCCGCCGACGAGGAGGACGAGCCCCTGCGCGAGGTCGAGCGCGCTGATCCGCGGGCCGCCGAACAGGTCGGCCACGAGGGGAACGGTGAGGGGTGCGGCGAAGGTCGCGACCAGCATCGCGGCGAGCGGGGGAGCGCCGTCCAGCCCGAGCATGCGCGCCACGGCGATCGTCGTCGTCGTCGGGGGAGCGGCGGCGCCGAGGACGATCGCCAGCGCGAGGTCGGCGGGGAGGCCCGCGAGCGAGACGGCGACCGCCGCGAGCGCCGGTGCCAGGAACGCGATCGCGCACGGCAGCGCGAGCGCGATCCTCGGCCGCCGGACCTGCGCCAGGATCGCGGACGGCTCCACCCGCAGCAACGTTCCGAGCACGAAGGCGAATACGGTCGCAGGGAGAGCCGGCCGCGCCAGCTCGGCTAGAGACGGAACGGCGAGGCCCAGGACGATGCCGAAGGCGAGGATCGTCGGCCCGTTGCGGTGCAGGCGAGTGAGCAGGTCGCGCATCGGAGCCCCGATCTAGCGTTCAGAGGTTGCTTTCTAGCAGCGGCGAGCGGCTTTGTGTAGTGGTCTGGCCTCTACGCTGCGGCGGTTGAGCTGGCGACCTCGAAGCGCGGGGCGTAGACCCGCTCCTGTGGCGCGTCCCAGTCGGAGAAGGCGCGCAGATCCTTCGTCACGAACACGCGCTGCACCCACCGTCGGGCGCGCCCTTCCTCGTCGAACGTGGCGCGGAAGGGCGTTCGCGCGTACAGGGTCGTGCGGTTGTCGATGCCGATCAGCTCGCCGGGAGAGACGATCACGTCGTGGGAGACCTCCTCCAAGGCCGCCTCGAAGGCACGCGCGGCGCGCTCGGCCGCGGCATCGACAACGTGCGCGATCATGTCGCCGTAGAAGGCGGCGTGGACGACGAGACCCCGCTCGTCCTCCTCGACGAGCGGCACGAGGCGTGTCGAGAGCGTGTCGTAGCCCGGCCGGTAGCCGCGCCAGCGATAGGGCAGCTTGATGGCGTAGAGCGGTTGCGCCAGCAACTCTCGATCGGCGGAATCGACGAGCGCGAGCGCCGCACGTGCGTCGCTCAGGCGGGTTCGCGGCGGGGTCGGCTCCTGCGCGACACCGAGGAGGAAGAGCGCAGCCGGCGCACAGTCGCGCTCCGTGAGGAAGCGAAGGGCGGCATTCTCGGCGTGGAACCTCAGGTCGGACGAGGCGCCGAGGCCGGTGATCTGCTCCGACGTCGTCCGGGTCGGGATCAGGTTGTTGACGAGGCCGCGCCCCTCGCAGTGCATCGAGTACGGCTCGCCGAACAGGGAGGCGATCGCGGTGAGGAGGTTCTCGGACAGGTAGTCGGGCTTGTCGATGCGCGTGAGCGCCGACGCATCGAGCGGCGGCTTCGGGATTGCGGTGGACAGGGGAAGGTTCGTGATCTTGATCGCGCCGGGCCGCCTGTCGGCCGGCGTCCCCTCGTCCAGGAAGGCGCGGACCGGCGCGAAGACGTCCGTCAGCGGCGCGAACGCCGCGCGTATCGTCTCGACGTAGGCCTCGAATCCCGCGGCCGGATAGACGATGTCGCGCAGGCAGGTCGCGAGGCGATCGCGGGTCCGATCGTCGAGATGAAGGTGGAGCGGCTGCGTCCATGAGGTGTGTGTCATTGAAGCATCCCCGGATTGCGTTCACGGGACCAGGTAGCGGATGAATGATGTCGGCATTATGGCAACTAGAAATAGGTTTATATTATATACAGCAAGCATATCACGTAGATGTGATGGATTACTCTCGGTGATGCTCTTCCTCTGCCGCTGACGGATGCCCTCGCCGCATGTCGCATCCACCCTTCGGTGCGGTTGCCGCTCACCGCGCTAAGGCCTAAACCGATGCGGCTGCGCGCGGCGGGTGAACGTCCGTGCGCATCCGGACGCGCCGCACGGGCGTTTCCGTAGCGTTCGCCGTACGCCCGCCGTCGCGGACCAGCATGCGAGGAGGATGGAGCAAGTGGAGAATCTCGGCGTCTACAACAGCGCCCAGGGCGCGGACACGATCGGCCTGCGCGGGCTCGCGCGCGTGCACTGGAACCTCGAGGCGCCCGCGCTCACCGAGCTGTCCATCGCGCGCGGCGAGGCGCGGCTGGCGGCCGGCGGGGCGCTCCTCGCCGAGACGGGCGTGCACACGGGCCGCTCGCCCAAGGACAAGTTCCTGGTGCGCGACGCGACGACCGAGGATGCCGTGTGGTGGGACGCCAACGGAGCGATCACGCCCGCGCAGTTCGACACCCTGCTCGAGGACTTCCGGGCACATGCGCAGGGCAGGGAGCTGTTCGCGCAGGACCTGTTCGGCGGCGCGGACCCGAACCACCGCGTGCGCACCCGCGTCTACACGGAGCTCGCCTGGCACTCGCTGTTCATCAGGAACCTGCTGCGCCGCCCCGAGCTGGAGACGGTGCGCAGCTTCGTGCCGGAGCTGACCATCATCGACCTGCCGAGCTTCGAGGCCGACCCCGCCCGCCACGGCTGCCGCTCACAGACGGTCATCGCCATGGACCTCACCCGCAAGATCGTGCTGATCGGCGGCACGTCCTACGCGGGCGAGATGAAGAAGTCGGTCTTCACCTACCTGAACTTCGTCCTGCCGGAGAAGGGCGTCATGCCGATGCACTGCTCGGCCAACATGTCGAGCCCGCAGGACGTGGCGCTGTTCTTCGGCCTCTCCGGCACCGGCAAGACCACGCTCTCCAATGATCCCGCCCGCCCGCTCATCGGCGACGACGAGCACGGCTGGGGCCAGCAGGGCGTGTTCAACTTCGAGGGCGGCTGCTACGCCAAGACGATCCGCCTCTCGGCCGACGCCGAGCCGGAGATCTACGCCACCACGCGGCGCTTCGGCACGGTGCTCGAGAACGTCGTCGTCGACCCGCATACCCGCGAGCCGGACTTCGACGACGCGTCCAAGACCGAGAACACGCGCTGCGCCTACCCGCTCGAGTTCATCCCCGGCGCCGTGGAGAGCGGGCGCGCGGGCCAGCCCAAGAACATCGTCATGCTCACCTGCGACGCCTTCGGCGTCCTGCCGCCGATCGCCAAGCTCACGTCGGCCGAGGCGATGTACCATTTCCTCTCCGGCTACACGGCGAAGGTCGCGGGCACGGAGAAGGGCGTGACGGAGCCGCAGGCGACGTTCTCGACCTGCTTCGGCGCGCCGTTCATGCCGCGCCCGCCGTCGGTCTACGGCAACATGCTGCGCGAGCTGATCGCGCGCCACCACGTCGACTGCTGGCTCGTCAACACCGGCTGGACCGGGGGCATGCACGGGGTCGGCCGGCGCATGCCGATCCGCGTGACGCGCCGCCTGCTCTCGGCGGCGCTCGACGGCTCGCTGGCGAAGGCGGACTTCCGGCAGGACCCGTATTTCGGCTTCGCCGTGCCGACCTCGGTCCCGGGCATCGAGCCGCACATCCTCTACCCGGTGAAGACCTGGCAGAACAAGGCGCAGTTCGCGCAGACGGCGGCCAAGCTCGTCGCCATGTTCCGCGAGAACTTCACCCGCTTCGAGGCGGACGTGGACGACGACGTGCGCGCGGCGGCGCCGTCGAGCAGCATGGGGGGTGACGGGGGGCGCGGATGAGCGGTTCGCGACGGGAACGGGAGCGGCACGGCACGCCGTGCCTGCGGGAGGCCGAAGCAGCGCATTCCGGCGTCGGCGCTGGCGGTTTCGCCGAGGAATGCAGGCGTCGATCACTCATCGTGGCAGCCGCGGACGCGGCAGACGACGAGCTCGCCGCCTTCATGGATGCGGCGCTCGCCGACGTGACGGTCGACGACGAATCCGACGCCCGCTCCCGCTGAGCGGGCGTCCCGCCAGCCCTCACCACGGCGAGCGCGGCGCGGGCACCGGCCCTTCCGGCTCCGCCGCCTCGGGCGGCATCCGCCCGCCGGCATTGCGCACCAGCGCCGCGACCCGGTCCTCGATCGAGGGGTGGGTCGACAGAAGCGCGGTGAAGCCGCGCCGGGGGTTCTCGACGCACATCTCCATGACGCTCGCGGGCGCCCGCGCGAGATCCGCGTTGCCCTTGATCTTCAGGAGCGCGGAGATCATCGCGTCGGGGTTCTTGGTCAGCTCTACGGCGCCGGCGTCCGCCATGTACTCGCGCGCCCGCGAGAGCGCGAAGCGGATCGCGAGGGAGGCGACCCAGGCGACGAGGATGATCACGACGGCGATCGCGATCGCGATCACCGCGCCCCGCCCGCCACCGCCACCGCCTCCGCTGCCGCCGCTCCCGCGCGAGCGGCTCGACCCCCGCCGCCACATCCCGAATCGCAGCGAGCGGAAGACGATCTCGCCCACGAGCCCGATCACCCCGGCGATCACCACGGCGACGACCATGAGCCTCACGTCCTCGTTGCGGATGTGGGTGAGCTCGTGCGCCATCACCGCCTCGAGCTCCGCGTCGTCGAGCCGCTCGACGAGCCCGCGGGTGAGCGTGACCGCATATTGCTTCTCGGTGAGGCCCGACGCGTAGGCGTTGAGCGCGTCGCTCTCCACGATCTCGAGCCGCGGCGTCGTCATGCCGCGCGAGATGCACAGCGTCTCCAGCATCCCGTAGAGCCGGGGATCGTCCTCGCGTGCCAGCGTGCGTGCGCCGGTGGTGGCCGCAACGATGCGGGTGTTGAGCGCGACCGAGATCCCGACCCAGGCCAGCGTGCCGAGCACGAGCCAGGGGGTCCAGAGCACGTAGGTGTCGAAGGCCCCCGCCGCGATCGCCTCCGGCGGCGCGCCCGACGCGTCCCCGGCCGCGACGAGAGCGAGCGCGACCGCCCAGCCGACGAGGAGCACGAGCGCGAACAGGCCCGCCACGAGCAGGACCGAGCGGATGCGGTTCGCGCGAATGTGGGTGTAGAGCCCGAAGACGGGCGTCATGGCCGCCTCCTCGGCGCACCGGCCTCGTCACGCCGTCGTCAGAACTTCACCTGCGGCGCGACGCTCATCTCCGCGCGGCGATCCTCGCCGACGTCGAAGAACTCGCGCTCGGAGAAGCCGAGCTGGCGGGCGAACAGCACCGCGGGGAAGGACTGGATCGCCGCGTTGAACTCGCTCACCGCGTTGTTGAAGAAGCGCCGCGCCGCAGCGAGCTTGTCCTCGACGCTGGAGAGCTCGCCCTGCAGCGAGAGGAAGTTCTGGTTCGCCTTGAGGTCCGGGTAGGCCTCGGCGAGCGCGAACAGCCGCCCCAGCGCGCCGGTGAGCATCCCCTCCGCGGCGGCCTGATCGGCGGGCCCGCTCGCGCTCGTGGCGCGGTTGCGCGCGGTGATCACCGCGTCGAGCGTCTCGCGCTCGTGCGCGGCGTAGCCCTTCACCGTCTCGACCAGGTTGGGCACGAGGTCGTGGCGCTGATGCAGCTGCACGTCGATGTCCGCATAGGCCTGGTCGACCCGCTGGCGCATGGCCACGAGCCCGTTGTAGGTGACGATGCCGTAGACGACGATCACGGCGACGACGCCGAGGATGATCCATTCCATGGTCTTCGCGCTCCCCCGCTGGCGACGGCGGGAGCCTAGCGGGAAACGCGCGAAAGGGAAGGGGAATGGCGCGGGAGACGCCCCCTTCACCGCCGCCCGAACAGCTTCTCGATGTCCGCGAGGCTGAGCGAGACGAAGGTGGGGCGGCCATGGTTGCATTGGCCGGAGAGCGGGGTCGCCTCCATTTCGCGCAGGAGCGCGTCCATCTCCTCGGGCTTGAGGCGGCGCCCCGCGCGGATCGAGCCGTGGCAGGCCATGCGCGACAGGAGCGCGTCGCGGCGGCGCGCCAGGAGGTCCGAGCCGGCCCGGCCGTCGCCCGCCTGGTCGTTCTCGGCGAGCGCATCGGCGAGGTCGCGCACGAGCGCACGGACGTCCGGGCGCCCGAGGGCGGCCGGGGTCTCGCGCACGCACACGGCGCCCGTGCCGAAGCCCTCGACGACGAGGCCCAGCGTCTCCAGCGCCGGCGCCGCGTCCGCGACGCGCGCGGCGTCGTCGGGGTCGAGCTCGACGATTTCGGGGACGAGCAGCATCTGGCGCGCGACGCCCGCGCCGCCGGTCTCGCCCGCCCGCTCGCGCTTGAGCCGCTCGTAGACGAGCCGCTCGTGGGCGGCGTGCATGTCGACCAGCACGATGCCGTCGCGGGTCTGGGCGAGGATGTAGGTCTCGTGCAGCTGCGCGCGGGCTGCGCCGAGCGGGTGGTCCTCGGGCGCGGGCGCCCCCTCGAGAAAGCCGGGGGCCTCCCCGTGCGACGACGCCGCGGCGCGGGCGTCCGCCGAGGGCGCGAAGCCGAAGCCCGGCTGGGTCGCAGCGCCATAGGCCGCCTGGCCGCCTTCCTCGAACCCTCCGTCGCCCACCGCGTGCGGCGCCTGCCAGGAGCGCCCGATCGGCTGCGGACGCACCGGGGCCGGCGCATGGCGGGCGAAGGCGCTCGCGCCGGTGTGGGTGCGCAGGGCGGCGAGCGCGTCGCCCCCGAGCGTGGTCGAGGCGCGGTGGCCCGCACGCGCCAGAGCCTCGCGGATCGCGGAGACGACGAGCGCGCGCACGAGGCCGGGGTCGCGGAAGCGCACCTCGGTCTTGGCCGGATGGACGTTGACGTCGACCATGCGCGGATCGCAGGCGATGAACAGCGCGAGCGCCGGGTGGCGGTCCGACGCCATCACGTCGGCATAGGCGCCGCGTACCGCGCCGAGCAGGAGCTTGTCGCGGACCGGACGGCCGTTGACGACGAAGTGGATCGCCCCGCCGGTGCCGCGGTGATAGGTCGGAAGCCCGACGTGGCCCGAGAGCGCGAAGCCCTCGCGGGCGGCGTCGACGGGGGCGGCGTTCTCGGGAAAGTCGCGCCCGAGCACCCGCGCGAGCCGGCGCGCGAGGCCCTCGGGACCGGGCTCCTCGGGCGGGCAGGAGAGCGCGCCGACGCCGTCTCCCGAGAGCGCGAAGCGGATCTGCGGATGCGCCACGGCGAGGCGCTTGACCACCTCGGAGACCGCGAGCGCCTCGGCGCGGTCGGACTTGAGGAACTTCAGCCGGGCCGGCGTCGCGTGGAACAGGTCCGCGACCTCGACCCGCGTGCCCGGCCGCGCCGGCGCGGGGCGGATCTCGCCCTTGGCGCCGGCGTCGACGACGAGGGCGAGGCCGGTCTCGGCGTCGCGGGTGCGGGTCGTGATGCCGAGCCGGCTCACCGCGCCGATCGAGGGCAGCGCCTCGCCGCGGAAGCCCAGCGTGCCGATGGCGGAGAGGTCGCCGTCCGGCAGCTTCGAGGTGGCGTGGCGCTCGACCGCGAGGGCGAGGTCCTCGGCGGTCATGCCGCGCCCATCGTCGACGACGCGGATCAGCCGGCGCCCGCCCCCTTCGATCTCGACCGCGATCGCCGTCGCGCCGGCGTCGATGGCGTTCTCGACGAGCTCCTTCACCGCCGCGGCCGGCCGCTCCACCACCTCCCCCGCGGCGATGCGGTCGACGAGCACCGGATCGAGCCGCCGCACCGCGCCCGCGCGCGGGTGCGGGCTGGACGGGTCGGCGGGGCGGGCGTCGGCGAGGGGCATCGGCCGGGAGGGGTGCGGGGTGATTCGGGTGAGGCGGCAGTGTAGCCGGATGGAGCCGCGGCGCGACAGCACGCGTGCCCGCGTCCGAAGCGATCGTCTGCTCAGGCTGCCTCATCGAGCATCGCACGCTCGGCCGCCTGGAGCAGGAATCCCGATCGCGTCAGCCCGCGCTCGGCCGCGTAGCGATCGATCGTCTCGAGAACGTCCTCCGGAAGGGTGACGTTCACCCGCACCGCCTTCTTCGCGCGGGTCGGCGCACGGACCAGGACGGCAACGGCCGCACGGTTCTCGGCGATCTCCATGATCTGCGTGAGGGAGGATGGCTCGGGTGGCGCCTCGCCATCCTCCTCCATGCCCTCCAGATGCAATGCGAGCGCTTCCTCCGCCATGGCGCGGGCCTCGTCCAGGGTCCGCCCAGCCGTGATGCAGCCGGGTAGATCGGGGAACGAAACGCCGTAGTCGCTCGCTTCTTCCTTGTGGATCAGCCCGATGTACTGGCGCATGGCTACCTCAATTGCAGACCCGATTGGCGCTCGATGCTCTTCAGCGTGCCGATCGGGATATCCCGCTTGGGATGGGGAACGGTAACGCGGCCGGGCCGATCCGGATGCTTCAGCTGCACGTGGCTGCCCTTCTGCTCGACCTCCCGCCACCCGGCCGCCCTCAAGGCATCGAGAACCTCGCCGCTGCGCATCCGATCAGACCTCGCCGCCGACATATACACACTTTCGTGTGTAGTCGCCAGACCCTTGTGGCATCCCCCGCCCCTACCACGCCGCCCGGTAGATCGCGAGCGCGTCCGCGCGGCCCACCTCCCGCGGGTTGTTGACGAGGAGGCGCGTCTGCCCCATCGCGTCCTCCGCCAGCATCTCCAGCGCGTCCTCCGGCACGCCGACGTCGCGCAGGCGCCGGGCGAGGCCGATCTCGACGCACAGCGCCTCGAGCCGGCCGATGAAGGCCTCCGCGTCGGGCGGGCAGTCGGGGAAGGTGCAGGGGCCCAGTGTCGCGTAGGCGTCGCCCGCGGCGGGGAGGTTGAAGCGCATCACCTGCGTGAGCACGAGCGCGTTGGAGAGCCCGTGGGGGATGCCGAAGCGCCCGCCGAGGGGGTAGGCCAGCGCGTGCACCGCGGCGACGGGGGAATTGGCGAAGGCCTGGCCCGCGAGCATCGAGCCGAGCAGCATCGCCCCGCGCGCCGCGCCGTCGGCGCCGTCGCGGCAGGCCTGCGCGATCGCCCCGCCCAGCAGCCGCAGCGCCTCCCGCGCCAGCGCCTGCGAGACCGGGTTGGCGTTGACGGAGGCCGACGTGAAGGCCTCGATGGCGTGGACCATGGCGTCGACCCCGGTCGCCGCGGTGACGGCGGAGGGGAGCCCGCGCGTCAGGTCCGGGTCGAGCAGCGCGACGTCGGGCAGGAGGACGGGGGAGACGACGCCCATCTTGGTGTGGGCGCCGGTGGTGACGATGGAGATCGGCGTCACTTCCGAGCCCGTGCCGGCGGTGGTGGGCGCGAGCAGCAGCGGAAGCCGCGGGCCCTTCGCGTTGCCCACGCCGTAGGCCGCCGCGAGCGGCTCGCCGGAGCCGGCGAGCAGCGCCGCGAGCTTGGCGACGTCGAGCGACGAGCCGCCGCCGAGCCCCACGATCCCGGTCGCGCCGTGGACCCTCGCGGCTGCGGCTGCGGCCTCGACCACGCCTTCCGGCGGGTCGGCGACCACGTCCGTGAACAGCGCGACGGCGCTTCCCGCCGCCTCCAACGCCGCGATCGCCGGCGCGACGAGGCCGGTCGCGACGAGCCCCGCGTCGCTGACGACGAGCACGCGCGGCCCCAGCCGCCCGGCGGCGAGCGCGCCGATCCGGGCGATCGCGCCCGCGCCGAAGACGATCGACGGGGTGGTGGCGAAGGTGAAGGGCGTGATGGCGGGCGTCATGGCGGGGCTCTCGGGATCGTGCGCGTCCGCCCCGGAGCGTGCCCGCGGCGAAGGCCGCGCGCAAGCCTGCGGTCGGGGGCGCCGATACCGCTCACGCATCCGTCGCGCGGCCCCACCGCCCGTGCTGCGCACGGACTCCTCCCCTGCGGGGAGGATCCGGGGTGGCGCCCTGGAGCGACGTCGATGCAGGCCGCCGACCGCCACCTCGCCGCAGGGGAGGACGGAGGCCGAAGGCCGGAGGGTGGGGAGGGCGGCGGGGCGGCTCGCCGCCCTCAGGAGCGGCCTCAGCCGAGCTTGCTCGCCACGAGCGCGCGCAGCGATCGCACGTCGGCGACGAAGCCGCGGATGCCTTCCGCGAGCTTCTCCGTGGCCATCGCGTCCTCGTTCAAGGCGAAGCGGAAGGCGCGCTCGTCGAGAGCCATGCGGGCGGGCGCGTCCGCGGCGGTGTCCGGCGCGAGCCGGCGGGGGAGGTCGCCCTCGTCGGCGGCGAGCGCCTCGAGCAGGGCGGGGGAGATGGTCAGGCGGTCGCAGCCGGCGAGCGCCTCGATCTCGCCGGCGTTGCGGAAGGAGGCGCCCATCACGACCGTGCCGATGCCGTGCGCCTTGTAGTAGGCGTAGATCCGCCGCACGGAGAGCACGCCGGGGTCGGTCTCGGCGTCGTAGGGTCCGCCGCCGGCCTTGACGTGCCAGTCGAGGATGCGCCCGACGAAGGGCGAGATCAGGAACACGCCCGCGTCGGCGGACG
Source organism: Salinarimonas sp. NSM (assembly GCF_052380005.1). Taxonomy (NCBI): domain Bacteria; kingdom Pseudomonadati; phylum Pseudomonadota; class Alphaproteobacteria; order Hyphomicrobiales; family Salinarimonadaceae; genus Salinarimonas; species Salinarimonas sp. NSM. The sequence continues at coordinate 18,801 of NZ_JBQTCJ010000001.1, read as the reverse complement.
CCGCCGCCTGGACGAGCGAGAACAGGAGCGTGAGGTTGCAGTCGATCCCCTCGCCCTGGAGGGTCTCGGCCGCGCGGATGCCCTCCCAGGTCGCGGCGAGCTTGATCAGGACCTTCTCGCGGGAGACGCCGCGCGCCGCGTAGTCCGCGATCAGCGCGCGGGCCTTCTCGACGCTCGCCTGCGTGTCGAAGGAGAGGTCGGCGTCCACTTCCGTCGAGACGCGGCCCGGCACGATGCCGGCGAGCTCGGTGCCGAAGGAGACCGCGAGCCGGTCGCAGACGGCGGCGACCACCGCCTCCCGGGCGCCGCCCTGCGCCCGGCCCCACCCGAGCGCCTCCTCGACGATGTGGGCGTAGGCCGGATCCTTCACAGCCTTGAAGAGCAGGGTCGGGTTCGTCGTGCAGTCCTGCGGGGCGAGGCGACGTACCGCCTCGATGTCGCCGGTATCGGCGACGACCACCGTCATGTCGCGCAGCCGCGCGAGCTTCGAGGTCATGATCTCACTCCGGGTCGCGCCGTATCGGGCGGGCATTGTCGTTCGCTCGCGCGCTTGTAGCGCCTCGCACCGTGCGCGCGCAACGGCCTCCGCGGGACGTCAGGGGCGGACCTCGGGCGCACGCCAGGGCTCGGCCCGCAGCCACGGCCCGCCGATCGGCGTCTCCACGACGACGTGGACGGCCTCCCCCGCCGCCCAGTCGGGCAGGACGAGGACGTGGGAGAGGACGCCCGTGGCGTCGATCTGCGTGCGGGCGAAGAGCAGGGGCGCGTCGGGGCGCGGGCCGGCGCCGATCAGCGCCGACGCGCCCGGCGGCAGGCCTCGCGCGAACAGGCGCACGCGCGCGTCGAGCGGCCCGGCGACGGGCAGGATGCGCAGGGGGGCGACGCCCTGCATCTCGCCCGCGGGCGCGGCCGGCGCCCGCGCCGGATCGGCGTCCGCCTCGGCCGCGGCCGTGCCGCCGGGGATCGCGATCGCCGTGCCGAGCGGCAGGATGTCCGGGTCGCGGATCTGCGGGTTCGCCTCGAGCAGCGCCTCGGGCGTCACGCCGCAGCGCTGGGCGACGTTGGTGAGCGTGTCGCCGACGGCGACGACGCGCTCGGCCCCGCAGCCGCCGCCCGCCGCCTCACGGGGCGGGACCTGGGCCGATGCGGGCGCGAGCCAGGCGCAGACGACGAGCGTCAGAGGCGCGAGCGCGCGGGCGAGGGGTAGACGGTGAGAAACGCCGGCCATGCGCGCAAACGGCGCACGTGCGCCGAGCGTTCCGGCATCCGCGCGCTTGCGCGGCGTCGACGGCTGCGCTTGAACGAGCGTCCTGGAAAGGAGCCCCATGGACATCCTCGTCATCGGCGCCGGCGTCGTCGGCCTGGCCATCGCCCGTTCCCTCTCCCGCCGCGGCCACGCCGTCGTCGTCGCCGAGCGCACGGCCGGCATCGGCGGCGGCATCTCCTCGCGCAACAGCGAGGTCGTCCACGCCGGCTTGTACTATCCCACAGGCTCGCTCAAGGCACGCCATTGCGTCGCAGGCCGGCGGATGCTGTACGCCTATTGCGCCGAGCGGGGCGTACCGGCGCGCCGGCTCGGCAAGCTCGTCGTCGCCACGAGCGAGGCGGAGATCGCGAAGCTCGAGGCGATCCGCGCGCAGGGCGAGGCGAACGACGTCGAGGAGCTCGCGCTGATCGGGGGGGAGGCGGCCCGCGCCATGGAGCCGGCGCTCGCCTGCACGGCGGCGCTCCATTCGCCGCAGACGGGGATCGTCGACAGCCACGCGCTGATGCTCGCCCTCCAGGGCGAGATCGAGGACAACGGCGGCGCGCTCGCGCTGATGACCCCGATCGAGCGGCTCGCGTTCCGGGACGGCGCCTGGCGTGTGACGGTGGCGGGTGAGACGCTCGCCTTCGGCGCCGTCGTCAACGCCGCTGCGCTCGGCGCGCAGGCGATCGCGCGGGCGACCGAGGGGTTTCCCGAGGCGGCGATCCCGCCCCTGCGCCTCGCCAAGGGCACCTACTTCGCCTGCGCCGGCCGCCCCGCCTTCTCGCGGCTGATCTACCCCGCCCCCGTCGACGGCGGGCTCGGCGTGCACCTGACCCTCGACCTCGCCGGGCGCATGCGCTTCGGCCCGGACGTCGAGTGGATCGAGGCGGAGGACTACGACGTCGACCCGGCGCGGGCGCAGAGCTTCTATGCCGCGATCCGCCGCTACTGGCCCGCCCTGCCGGACGGTGCCCTCACCGCCGATTATTGCGGCATCCGCCCCAAGCTCTCGGGCCCCGGCCAGCCGGCGGCGGACTTCGTGATCGCGGGCGAGGACGCCCACGGCCTGGCGCGGCACGTGGCGCTGTTCGGTATCGAGAGCCCCGGGCTCACCTCGGCGCTGTCGCTCGGCGAGGCGGTGGCGGAGCGGCTCGCGGCGGGATGAAGCGGACGATTCGCGCCGTTCCGGTAACGCCGCATTAACGCTGAGCGCGTTCCCTCGACGAGAGCACCCTCGAACGGGGGAAGAGGTGACCGACGCGCCCGATCGCTGGCGACTGACGGGGCTCGCATTGCGCGAAGCCGGGCGCGCGCTGCGTGCCGAGACCGCGAGCCTCATGGGGCTCGGCGGCCTGCGCGCGCGCACGCCCCGGCGGCTGGTGATCGTGCCGCCGGACATGCGCACCTGCGACGCCACGATCGCCGACGACATCTACGCCGGCTACTTCGTCTTCGGCGGGCGCACGCTGGCGACCGGCGGACGCTCGCCCTTCGCGCTGGAGCCGCCGTCGGAGGGCTGGGCGGACATCCTGCACGGCTTCTCCTGGCTCAGGCACCTGCGCGCCGCCGATACGGCGCTCGCCCGCGCCAATGCCCGCGCGCTCGTCGACGAGTACCTGCGCGAGGCGCACGGGCCGGCTCTGCGCAAGCCGTCGGTGGCGGCGCGGCGGGCGATCTCCTTCCTGTGCCAGTCGCCGCTGATCGTCGAGGGCGCCGATCACGCCTTCTACCAGCGCTTCCTGCGCGGCCTCGCCCGCGATCTCGCCATCTGCGCCCGGGCCGCCCGGGCCGCGCCGCGCCCGATCGTGCGGCTGCAGGCGGCGATCGCGCTCGCCTATGCGGGGCTGTGCTGCGAGGGATGCGAGACGCTCGGGCGTGGCGCGACCAAGGTGCTCGCCCGCGAGCTCGACCGGCAGGTCCTCGCCGACGGCGGCCATGTCGGGCGCAACCCGCGGGCCGTGCTCGACCTTCTGCTCGATCTCCTTCCGCTCAAGCAGGTCTACCTCGCCCGCGGCGTCGATCCGCCCGAGGCGCTGATCCGCGCGATCGACCGGATGCCGCCGATGCTGCGGCTCCTGCGACACGGCGACGGGACGCTGAGCCACTTCAACGGCACCGGCTCGACGCCGGTCGACCATCTCACCACGTTGCTGTTCTACGACGAGGGCCGTGCGAGCCCGCTGCAGCGCGGGCTGATCTCCGGCTACGAGCGGCTGCAGGCGGGGGGGCTCGTCCTCGTCGCGGACGTCGGCGCACCCCCGCCGCCCTTCGCGGCGAACGAGGCGGCGGCGGGCCGCCTCTCCTTCGAGCTGACGTCCGGCGAGGCGCGTCTCGTCGTCAACCTCGGCGCCCCGCGCGAGCGTACCGACCCCCTGGCGCGGGCGGCGCGGGACACGGCCGCGCATTCGACGATCACCCTCGACCGGGCGTCCTGCGGACGCTTCACCAGCGACGCGCGGGGCCTCGCGCGGCTGCCCGCGGCCTTCCTGGAGCGGCGCTTCGGGACGCTCCTCGTCGATGGTGTGGGCGAGGTCCAGGCGAAGCGGCCGGAGCCGCTCGTGCTCGAGGCCCGCCACGACGGCTGGGCCGCCGCATTCGGGCTCGTGCACGAGCGCCGTCTCGCGCTCTCGCCGGCGGGCGACCGGCTCGGGGGCGAGGATCGGCTCGTGCCGGTGAGCGGGGCGGCCCCGGGTGCTCCGGCAGCATTGCGGTTCCATCTGCATCCGAGCGTGCGCGCTCGCCGCACCCAGGGCGGGCGGGTGGTGCTGCTCGGGCTGTCGAACGGCGAGACCTGGGAGTTCGTGCTCGAGACCGGCGGCGCGGACGCCGCGGCGGACGGCAACGGCCGGCTGGAGGCCCGGCTCGAGGAGAGCCTCTACCTCTCCGCAACGGATGGCGCCCGCAAGTCCTGCCAGATCGTGGTGGCGTTCGACACCGGCGCGGTGCGCACGCTCGCCTGGCGCTTCGAGCGCCTCACCCGCGCCTGAGGCCGCTCACTCCGCCGCCGCCGCCGTGCTGCGCCGGGGCTTGAGCAGGTCGAGCGGGCTGATCCGCAGCAGCGTGATGCGGTTGCGCGTCTTGCGCAGCACCTGGAAGCGGAAGCCGTGGAAGGTGAAGGCCTGGCCGGTCTCGGGGATGAGCTGCGCCTCGTGGATGACGAGGCCGGCGATGGTGGTCGCCTCCTCGTCGGGCAGCGTCCAGTCCATCACCCGGTTGAGGTCGCGGATCGGCACGGAGCCGTCGACGTTCACCGAGCCGTCGACCTGGACGCGCACGCCCGAGACCGCGATGTCGTGCTCGTCCTTGATGTCGCCGACGATCTCCTCGATGATGTCCTCGAGGGTCACGAGCCCCTGCACCTCGCCGTACTCGTCGACGACGAGGGCGAAGTGGGTCTTCTTCGAGAGGAAGGCGCGCAGCTGGTCGCGCAGCGAGGTGCGGTCGGGCACGAACCAGGGCTCGAGCGCGATCGCGTCGATGTCGAGCCGCGCCGCCTCGCCGCCCACCGCGTCGAGTGCGCGCAGGAGGTCCTTGGCGTGCAGGATGCCGACGATGTCCTCGTGGCGCCCGCGCCAGAGCGGCAGGCGGGTATGCGGCGAGGTCAAGACCTCGCGCACGATGGCGTCCGGCGGCAGGTCCGCGTCGATCATGCGCATGCGCGTGCGGTGGACCATGACGTCCTCGACCGCCAGCTCGCGCAGGTCGAGCAGGCCGCCGAGCATGTCGCGCTCGGCCTTGGCGACGCCGCCCTCCTTGTGCAGCAGGTCGACCTGGCCGCGCAGCTCGTCGGTGGCGGAGAGGACGTTGGTGTTCTCGCCGAGCTTGAGCCCGAACAGGCTCACGAGCCCGCGGATGAACGCTTCCGTCGCCATGGTCAGCGGCCCGAACAGGGCGACGATCCAGGAGATGGGCTTGGCCACGATCAGCGCGACACGGTCGGGATAGTTGATCGCCACCGTCTTCGGCAGGATCTCCGAGAACACGATCACGAACACCGACACCACGATCGTGGCGTAGACGATGCCGACCTCGCCGAAGATCGAGAGCAGCACGCCCGTGGTCAGCGAGGCGGCGAGCGTGTTGACCACGTTGTTGCCGATGAGGATGCCGCCGATCAGCCGCTCGCGGGCCGTGAGAAGGCGGTTGACCAGCGTGGCGCGCTTGTCGCCGCCCTTCTCGAGCGCGTGCATGCGCGCGCGCGAGGATGCGGTGAGCGCCGTCTCCGATCCGGAGAAGAAGCCCGAGAAGACGAAGCAGGCGAGTACCGCCAGGATCGAGACCCAGATCGAGCCGTCCATGTTTCTCCTCGTGAGATGGCCCGCGCGCTCAGGCCGACGCGGGCGCCTCGCCCGCGCATTCGCGTGCGAGGAAGGTGCGCACCGCCGCGACGTCGACGCCTTTCGCGACGAAGCTCGCGCCGATGCCGCGCGCCAGGATGAAGGTCAGCTGCCCGGCGACGACCTTCTTGTCCTGCGCCATCGCGTCGAGCAGGCGCTCGGGGTCGGGCGCGAGGCCCGCGAACGCTCCTAATGTGGTCGGCAGGCCGCTCGCGGCAAGATGGCGCGCGACCCGCTCGGCGTCGGCGGGCGCGCACAGGCCGAGATACGCCGAGAATCGGAAGGCGAGCGCCAGCCCCGCGGCCACCGCCTCGCCGTGGACGAGGATCGCGGGGTCGTAGCGCGCGAGCCGCTCCAGCGCGTGCCCGAACGTGTGGCCGAGGTTGAGCAGCGCCCGGTCCCCCTCCTCTCGCTCATCGCGGGCGACGATCGCCGCCTTGGAGCGGCAGGAATGGGCGACGGCTCGTTCGCGCTCCGGCCCGCCGGCGAGGACGGCGGCGCCGTTCGCCTCGCACCAGGCGAAGAAGGCGGCGTCGTCGATGAGGCCGTACTTCACCACCTCCGCATAGCCGGCCCGCAGCTCGCGCGCGGGCAGCGTGTCGAGCAGGGCGGTGTCGGCCAGGACGAGGCTCGGCTGGTGGAAGGCGCCGACCAGGTTCTTGCCGTGGGCGGAGTTGATGCCGGTCTTGCCGCCCACCGAGGAATCGACCTGGGCCAGCAGCGTCGTCGGCACCTGCACGAAGCGCACGCCGCGCCGCACGATCGCGGCGGCGAAGCCCGCGAGGTCTCCCACCACGCCGCCGCCCAGCGCCAGGACGAGGTCGCCACGCTCGATCCGCGAGGCGAGGATCGCGTCGCAGACCCGCGCCAGCGTGGCGTAGCCCTTCGAGCCCTCGCCCGCGGGCACGGTGATCGTCTCGCAGCGCAGCCCCGCCTCCTCGAGCCGCGCGCGCACCGCCTCTCCGTGGAGGTCGGCGACGGTGTCGTCGGTGACGAGCGCCACGGCGCGCGCGCCGAGCGCCGCGGCGCGCGCGCCCGCCTCGACGGACACGCCGCGGCCGATGAGGATGTCGTAGGACCGCTCTCCCAGCACGACGCGCACGGTCTCGCGGGCGGGGCCGGAGGTACGGGCGTCGGCGGGCGGTGCGATGGTTGCGCTCACGGCGCGTCTCCCGGATGTATCGCGAGGTGCGCCTCGAGCGCCGCGACGACGGCCTCGACCACCTCCTCGTGGGCGCCGTCGTGGCTCTCCACCACGACGTCCGCCGTGGCGTAGACCGGATAGCGCCGCTCCATCAAGGCGCGCATCGTGCCTTCCGGATCGGGATTCTGAAGGAGGGGCCGGGTCGTACGCTTGCGCACGCGGCGCATGAGCGTGTCGAGGTCGGCCTTCAGCCAGACGGAGACGCCGCTCTCGGCCACGGCGCGCCGCGTCGCGTCGTCCATGAAGGCGCCGCCGCCGGTGGCGAGCACGATCGCGCCCTCGCGCAGCAGGCGATCGATGACCCGCCGCTCGCCGTCACGAAAATGCGCCTCGCCGTAGATCTCGAAGATGTCGGGGATCGACATGCCGGCGGCTTCCTCGATCTCCGTGTCGGCGTCGCGGAAGGGCAGGCCGAGCCGCATGGCGAGGCGGCGCCCGACCGTGCTCTTGCCGGCGCCCATCAGGCCGACGAGGACGAGCGGCCGGCCCGCCAGCGCCGCGCGCGCGCGCTCCTCGCGCGCCGTCGCCGCGGTCGCGCGCAGCGCGACGGCCTCCGCCGCGGGAGCGACCCCGCCCCCCGCCGCCTCCCCCTCGTCCTGGTCACGCCGCGCAGCCATGCCAGATGGATAGCATCGCGGGGGGCGGCTGTCATGATGGCGGATGGGAGGGGCGAGGTCTCGATCGCTACTATGGCTCCAGCGTAGCCAGAGCGCGTGCGAGCAGCTCACGCAAGAAGACTTCCGTCGGGACGCCACGCTTGGCGGCTTCGACGCGCAGCCGTTCCAGCTGAGGACGAGGCAGCGGCAGCTCGATCGTCGGATCGCGCGCAGAGAGCTCGTGCGAGACGGGCTCCATCCGGCTCCAGTCGTACTCGGTCAGGTCCGCCGCGGCGACGAACCGCTCGGCCGCCGCGTCGCTCGGGAGGGAGGGCCAGGGCTTTCTCCGCTCGTTCGTCGGCATGCTCACCGCCCCACCAGCCCCCGCGCCACGATCACCCGCATGATCTCGTTCGTCCCCTCCAGGATCTGGTGCACCCTGAGGTCCCGCACGATCTTTTCGATGCCGTAGTCGGCGAGGTAGCCGTAGCCGCCGTGGATCTGGAGCGCCTCGTTGGCGATCTCGAAGCCGCGGTCGGTGGCGACGCGCTTGGCCATGGCGCACAGCTTCGTCGCGTCGGGCGCGCCCGCGTCGAGGGCGGCGGCGGCGCGCCAGAGGAAGCTGCGGGAGGCCTCCAATTCGGTCGCCATGTCGGCGAGCTTGAACTGCAGCGCCTGGAAGTCGGACAGAGCCTTGCCGAAGGCGCGGCGCTCGCGGGCGTAGGCGAGCGACTTCTCCAGCGCCGCGTCGGCGCCGCCGAGCGAGCAGGCGCCGATGTTGAGCCGCCCGCCGTCGAGGCCTGCCATGGCGATCCTGAAGCCCATGCCTTCGTCCGAGAGCCGGTTCTCCACCGGGACCCGCGCGCCCTCGAGGATCACCTGGCGGGTCGGCTGGGCGTTCCAGCCCATCTTGCGCTCGTTCGCGCCGAAGGAGAGGCCGGGCGTGTCCTTCTCGATCACGAGCGTGGAGATGCCCCCCGCCCCCTCGTCCCCGGTACGCACCATCGTCACGTAGAGGTCCGACACGCCGGCGCCGGAGATGAACTGCTTGACGCCGTCGACCACGTAGTGGTCGCCCTCGCGGCGGGCGCGGGTCTTCAGCGCGGCGGCGTCGGAGCCGGCCCCGGGCTCGGTGAGGCAGTAGCTGGCGAGGCTCTCCATCATCACGAGCCCGGGCAGCCAGCGCCGGCGCTGGGCGTCCGAGCCGAAGCGGTCGATCATCCAGGCGGCCATGTTGTGGATCGAGACGTAGGCCGACACGGTCGGGCAGCCGGTGGCGAGCGCCTCGAAGATCAGCGCCGCCTCGAGACGCCCCAGCCCCGAGCCGCCGACGTCCTCCGAAATGTACACGCCGCCCATGCCGAGCTCGGCCGCCTCGCGCATCACGTCGACGGGGAAGTGCTTCTCCTCGTCCCAGCGCACGGCGTGCGGCGCCAGCTTCTCGGCGGCGAAGGCGCGGGCCATGTCGCGGATGGCGACGTGGTCCTCGGAGAGGGCGAAGGGGGTCATGACCGGACCTCGACGACACGTTCGGAGGCGCGGAGGCTATCAGCTCGCGCGCCCGCGCGCGAGCCGCCGGGAGCGCGCGTCAGCGGTGGATGCCGAGCATGGCCGAGAGACCGCCGTCGATCGGGATCGTCGCGCCGGTGACGTAGGCCGCCGGCGGCGTCATCAGGAAGGCGGCGAGGCCCGCGACCTCCTCGGGCTTGCAGAAGCGCCCGGCGGGGATCTGCTTCTCCATGCTCTCGCGATAGGGCGCGTAGGGTGCGAGCATGTCGGTGTCGACGAAGCCCGGCGCGATGACGTTGACCGTCACGCCGCGCTTGGCGGTCTCCATGGCGAGCGTGCGGGCATAGGCCGCGAGCGCGCCCTTGGTGGCGGCATAGGCGGCGTTGCCCGCGTTCGCCTGGGTCGCGGCGACCGAGCCGATGGCGACGATGCGCCCGGCGCGGGCGCGCAGCATCGGGCGCATGAGCGCCTTGCACAGCCGCGCGAAGGCGAAGAAGTTCACCTGCATCGCGGCTTCCGCCTTGTCCTGCGCCATCATCGCGGCGAGCGCGTCGTAGCTCTGGCCGGCATTGTGGACGAAGCCGAGCCAGCTCTCGCCCTCCACTGCCTCGCAGAAGGCCTCGACCGCCTCCTTGTCGGCGAGGTCGAGGGGGCGCGGCTCGATGGTGGCGCCGGGATTGGCCGCAGCCACGTCCTCGGCGAGCGCCCGCGCCTGATCGGCGGAGGTGCGATAGGTGAACACGACGTCGTGCCCGCCCGCCGCCATGGCGCGCACGATCGCTTCGCCCACGCCCTTGGCGCCACCGGTGACGAGGATGCGGGTCCGGTCGGTCATGGCGGGCTCCGTGCGGGTCACGCGGGATCGGCCGAGAGGACGAGGCAGGTGTTCTGGCCGCCGAAGCCGAAGGAGTTCGACAGGACGCAGCCCACCTTCGCCTCCCGCGCGACGTTCGGCACCACGTCGAGGGGGATCGCCGGGTCCGGGACGTGGTAGTTGATGGTGGGCGGGATCACGCCCTCGCGGATCGTCATCAGCGAGACCACGGCCTCCACCGCGCCGGCCGCCGTGAGCGTGTGGCCGATCATCGACTTGTTCGACGAGATCGGCACGGTCTTCATCCGCTCGCCGATCACCGCGAGGAGACCCATCGCCTCCATCTTGTCGTTCTCGGGCGTGCCGGTGCCGTGGGCGTTCACGTAGTCGACGGCCTCGGGGCCGATGCCCGCGTCCTCCAGCGCCGCGGCGATGGCGGCGACGATGGGCGCGCCGTCGGGCGAGGAGCGGGTGCGGTGGAAGCCGTCGCCCTTCTCGCCCGCGCCGATGACGTATCCCAGGATTTCCGCCCCGCGCGCATGCGCGTGCTCCGCGCTCTCGAGCACGAGGGCGGCGGCGCCCTCGCCCATGACGAAGCCGTCGCGGTTCTTCGAGAAGGGCCTGGCCGCCTCCTCCGGCACGGCGTTCTGGGTCGACAGCGCCGAGAGCAGCGAGAATCGGATCAGCGCCTCGGCGTGGACCGACCCGTCGGTGCCGATGCAGAGCGCCGCGGGTGCCTCGCCGCGGCGGATCGCCTCGACGCCGAGCTGGATCGCGGTCGCACCCGACGAGCACGCCGTCGAGAGCGAGATCGGGGAGCCTCGGGTGCCGAAGCGCTCCGCCAGATGATCGGCCACGGTGCCGAACAGGAAGAGGTCGTGCCACTCCGCGAAGGCGCCGCTCTCGGTCGCCTTCAGGAGGTCGGCGTAGGTCACGTCCCCCGCCTGCCCGGACGCCTCCGCCAGCGCGCGGCGATGCGGCCACTCGATCTCGACCGGGGGCACGGCGACGAAGAGCGCGCCCGGGAAGTCGCCCACGGGCAGGCCCGACTGCTCCACGGCCTCGGTCGCGGCGGTGGTGGCGAGGCGCTCGGAGAGCTTTGGCGCGCAGAAGTCCTCCGCCCCCTCGAAATCGACGGTCCCGGCGATCGTGGTGCGCAGGCCCTCGACGGGGAAGCGCGTGATGCGGTGGATGCCCGAGCGCCCGGCGGTGAGCGCGGCCCAGTTCGCGGCCTTGCCCTCGCCCAGCGAGGTGATCACCCCCATGCCGGTGACGGCGACGAGGGGTCGCCCGAAACGGTCCGTGAAGCGCGGCTCGGCCATGGCTCGTTCCCCGGGTTCTTGCTCAGGCCCGGCCGGCGACGAGCCGGACGAGGCCCGCGCCGCGCTGGTGGCCGATGCTGGTGACGGCGGCCTCGCGCGCCTCGCCGGCGGCGATCAGGCCGGCGGCGAGGGCGACGCCCGCGGGGGCGTGGGCCTCCATCAGGTGGCCGACGAGATCCTGCGTGACGATCGGTGCCGCGCCGGGCGCGCGCGCCGCGAGCACGCTCCGCTCCTGCGCGTCGTGGGCCGGGAGCCCGAGCGCGCCGGAGACGATGCGGGCGTCCGTGCCCGTGCCGGTCTCGTCGAAGAGCCGGCCGAGCGTCTCGGCGAGCGCGCCCGCGCCGCGCCCGGTGCGCGCCGAGCCCACCGCGGCGATCTCGGCGAGGACCCGCGCGCCGCGCGCCCGCGCATGCGCCCGCGCCTCGAGCACGAGGAAGGCGCCGCCGGAGCCGAGAACGAAGCCGGCCGTCTCGCGCTGCGCCACCATCGCCGGCGCACCCCTGTAGGCGAGCCTGCCCATGGCGTAGGCGAGGATGGAATCGGCGCGCTCGGCGTTGAACGAGCCGCCGACCAGGAATACGTCGTTCTGCCCCGACGCGATGCGGGCGTGGGCGATGCGGATCGCGTCGACGCCCGCCTGCTCCTCGCCCATGAAGGTGCGCGAGGCGCCGGTGACGCCGTGGACGATGGCGATGTTGCCGGCGAGCAGGTTCGACAGCTGGGCGAGGAACAGCGTCGGGCGCACGTCCGACATCAGCCGCTCGTTCAGCAGGACTTCGGGCGCCGGGTGCGTGCGCATGGCGGTGAGGACCTGCCCGTCGACGTCGTAGTCGCGCTCGCCGCCACCGGCGGCGACGATGACGTGGGTGCGCGCCTTGAGCTGCGCATCGTCCTTCATGCCCGCCGATTCGAGCGCGGCGCCGGCGGCGTAGACGCCGAGCCGCTGCCAGGGCTCCATCTGGCGCTGGTCGGACTTCTTGGGGATCTGCGTCGAGAGGTCGAGCGCGGGCGCCGGGCGCACGGGGTAGGGCGCGAAGCGCTCCGTCTCCCAGGGTCCCGGCTCGGAGATGCCGGCCAGCGCCGCGAGATGCGCCTCCACGCCCTCGCCGACGCAGGAGACGAGGCCGATGCCGGTGACGACGACGTCGCGGTCGTCGCGATCCTGGCGATCCTCGGAAATCGCGCTCATGCGGCGTGCTCCGTCAGGCCGATGCGGGCGGCCTGGGCGCGCATCTGGTCGTCGAGGCCGGGCGGGAAGGGCATGATCCGGAAGCGCAGCTCGGCGTCGCAGATCGGCTTGCCGCAGACCGCGATCCTCGCCTTCGTGCCGACGTAGCCCGAGCCCTCGTGGACGAGCGCGGCCTCGATGTCGAGGACGGCGTCGGGCTCGACGAAGGTGCGGAAACGCGCCTTGTCCACCGCCATGAGGAAGGGCATGTGCGTGTAGCCCATCAGCGCCAGCACGAGGTAGCCCGAAGCCTGCGCCATCGTCTCGGTGAGGAGCACGCCCGGGACGAGCGGATGGCCGGGGAAGTGGCCCTCGAAGACCGGGCTCTCGCGCGGCACGACCGAGCGCACGACGATGCGCTTCGCCTCGCGGTCGAGCGACTCGACCCTGTCGATCATCTCGAAATACTCGAGCCGCATGCGCTCGCCGATCCCTCGTGCCGATCCCTCTTGCCGATCCCTCGTGGGGCGCGCCGCGCGGGCGTCTGCGGTCAGGCCGCGCCCTTGGCGGCGACGAGCTCGTCGATGCGCGCCACGAGGTTCTTCATGACGAAGTACTCCTCCGCCGGCGCCTTGCCCTCGTTGACCTCCTGCGTCCACTGCTCCAGCGGCAGCTTGATGCCGAAAGCCTTGTCGATGGCGAAGGCGATGTCGAGGAAGGCCAGCGAATCGATGCCCAGATCGTCGATGGCGTGGCTCTCCGGCGTGATCTCCTCGCGCGGGATGTCGGCCGTATCGGCGATGATGTCGGCGACTTTGTCGAAGGTGGTGGACATCGCGACGCTTCTGCTCCTGGCGACGCTCCGGGAGGGAGCGTCCGTTTCGTGTCGTGCACGGGTCTCGGCCTTGGTCTCTCGGCGCGCACGCGCGCCTCGGCCGGCCTCGCGCGCGAGGGGCTCCTCGAAGCGCCTCCCATACACGCAAGGTGCGCGCCCGGCAACACTGCGCGGGCGGCCGGGCACGCCGCCGCGGCGGCGCCCGCGTCCCGCGGCGATGCGTCCCGGCTTCCCCCCGGCGCGCCGGGTCGTTATCTGCGGGGACTGGGTCAGCGGGGACTCGGTCAGCGGGGACTTGGAGGAGGCGCCGATGAGCGATGTCGTGTTCGACCGCGGGCTCGCCCGCACCCGTCTCGCCCGCGCGCGGACGGCAGGCGGCCGTGCCGATCTCGATGCCGACTTCCTCGTCGCGCGGGTGGCGCAGGACATGGAGGAGCGGCTCGCGGCCGTGCTGCGGGAGTTCCCCGTCGCCGTCGATCTCGGCACGCCGGCGCCGCACGTCGCGCGGATGCTCGCCCGACGCCCGGGCACCGCGCACGTCCTGCGGCTGGCGCCGCTCCCCGAGCCTGGCGCCGTCGTCGCCGACGAGGAGGCTCTGCCGCTCGCGCCGGCGTCGGTGAACCTCGTCGCCTCCGCGCTGTCGCTCCAGGGCGTCAACGATCTCCCCGGCACGCTGATCCAGGCGCGCCGCGCGCTCGCGCCGGACGGCCTGCTCCTCGCCTGCCTGCTCGGCGGAGCGACGCTCCACGAGCTGCGCCAGAGCTTCGCCGCGGCGGAGGCCGAGACCACCGGCGGCGTCTCGCCTCGGGTGGCCCCCTTCGCGGACGTGCGCGATCTCGGGTCGCTGCTCCAGCGCGCCGGCTTCGCGCTGCCGGTCGTCGACGCCGATCCGCTCGTGGTGCGCTACGACCACGTCTTCGCGCTGATGCGCGACCTGCGTGCCATGGGGCTGACCAACGTCCTCGCGGAGCGCCGTCGCGCGCCGCTGACCCGCGCCACGCTCGGGCGACTCGCCGAGATCTATGCTGCGCGCTACGCCGATCCCGACGGGCGGGTGCGGGCGACCTTCGAGCTCGTCTGGCTCACCGGCTGGGCGCCCCACGAGAGCCAGCAGAAGCCGCTGCGCCCGGGCTCGGCCGCGATGCGGCTCGCGGACGCGCTCGGCACGAAGGAGATCTCGGCGGGGGAGAAGGCGCGGCCGCGCTGAGGGTGGCTTCCGCTCGGCGCGCGGTTTTTCCCCTACGTGCGTGGTCCCGGCGGCGCGGGTAGTCTCGCGGGCGAATCCCCCGAGCGTGCGGCGTGGAGCCGCCAGAGGAGACCCCGATGAAGGAGCCCGGCCCGGACCATCCGATCGCCATCGTGCCGCATCCCAAGCGCGTGCGCGTCGTCCTCGGCGGCGCCATCGTCGCGGAGACGGACGCGGCGCTGCGGCTCGAGGAGAGCGTCTACCCGCCGGTCTTCTACGTGCCCCGCACGGACGTGGCGATGGACCTGCTCGCGCCATCGCCCAGGCGCACGCACTGCCCCTACAAGGGCGAGGCGACCTATTTCGGCGTCTCCGGCCACGGCAAGGAGATGAAGGACGCCGCCTGGTCCTACGAGACCCCGTTCCCCGCCGTCGCGCCCATCGCCGGCCACATCGCCTTCGACCGCGCCAAGATGGACGCGATCGAGGAGCTGAGCTGAGGGCGCGAGGGCGCTTTCGTCCAAGACAGGGGGAGGCGGGGCGCGCTAGCATCCTGGGTATGTGCGCCGCGTCACCGCTCTCGTCCCTCGATCCCGCGCTCGCCGCCGCCGGCGACGTCGCGCGGTTCTGGCGCGTGCCGCGCTATTCCGATCTCGACTGCCTCGCCGCGCGTTTCCGCCGCCATGCCTACGCCCGCCATACCCACGAGACCTACGCGATCGCCGCCGTCGTCGAGGGCTGCGAGACGTTCTGGCGGCGGGGCACGCAGAACTACGCCTTCGCCGGCTCGCTGTGCCTCGTCTCCCCCGACGAGGCGCACGACGGCGAGCCCTACGGCGGGCACTTCGTCTATCGCACGCTCTATCCGTCGCCGGCGCTGATGCGGGAGGTGGCGGAGGATCTGCTCGGCCGGCCGGTCTCGCGCGCGCCCTGGTTCGCGCCCTCCGTCGTCGACGATCCCGGCCTCGTCGCCGAGCTCGCCGCCCTGCACGACGTGCTCGCGACCGACAGTGGCGCCGGGACGCTCGAGACCGACGAGCGGCTCCTCGCCTTCCTCGCACGGCTCGTGTCGCGCCACGGTGACCTCGGCGGCGCGCCGGCGGCGATGCGGGAGAGCCGCGCGGTCGCCCGCGTGCGCGAGGCGATCGACGCGCACTTTCCCGAGGATCTCGGCCTCGAGACGCTGGCGCGCGAGGCGGGGCTGTCGCGCACGCACCTGATCCGCGCCTTCAAGCGCGAGACCGGTCTCACGCCCCACGCCTATCAGGTCGACCGGCGCTTTCGCGCCGCCTGCCGGCTCCTCGTCGCGGGTGAGCCGCCCGCCACCGCCGCCATCGAGGTCGGCTTCTACGACCAGAGCCATCTCAACCGCGCCTTCAAGGCGCGCATGGGCATCACGCCCGGCGCCTACGCCGCGCGGGCGGCCGCCTGAAACGCACTTTCGTGCAAGACCGTGCGGGCCGCCTCGGGCGATCCCGGTTTCGACGATCCTCCGCCTCGAGGCCCTTCCGTGCACGCATCCGCTCCCGCCACGACCCGCTCCGACGAGATCCGCGCGGCGGTCGCCGACATCGCGGCGCCGACGCTCGCGCTCCTGCCGATCGGCCTCCTGTTCGGGGCGCTCGCCACCGCGAGCGGCCTCTCGCCGGGGGAGACGGTGCTGATGTCCGCCCTCGTCTTCGCGGGCGGCTCGCAGTTCGCCGCGCTCGAGCTGTGGGCCGATCCCGTGCCGATCGTGGCGATCGTGTTCTCGACGCTTCTGATCAATGCACGCCACGTGCTGATGAGCGCCTCGCTCGCCCCGCGCACGCAGGCTTTCGCGCCGTGGCAGCGGCTCGTCGGCTTCCACTTCCTGGCCGACGAGCTCTGGGCGCTCGGCGAGCGCCGGGCGGCGGCGGCGCGGCTGACGCCGACCTACTGGTTCGCGATGGTGGCGGTGTTCTTCACCACCTGGATGGCGACGATCGCGGCCGGCGCCGCGCTCGGCGCGCGGCTCGGCGATCCCGCCCGCTTCGGGGCGGATTTCGCCTTCCCGGCCTTGTTCATCGCCCTCGTCGCCGCGCTGTGGAAGGGGCCGGCGACGGGGATCGCGGTCGGCGCCAGCGCGGCGGCGGCGGCGGGCGCGGCCTTCGCCGTCGGCCCGCCCTGGCACGTTCCCGCGGGGGCGATCGCCGGCATCGCGGCGGCGGCGCTCGCCTGGCGGCCGGGGCCGATGGACGAGGGGAGGACGCGATGACGGATGCGCTCGCCGTCGACCCCGCGACTCTGGCCACCATCCTCGGCATGGCGGGCGTGACCTACGCGACCCGCGTCGCGGGCCTCGCCCTCGCCGGGCGCGTTGCGCTGCGGGGGCGCGCGAAGGCGGCCTTCGACGCGATCCCGCCCGCCGTGCTCACGGCGGTGATCGCGCCGGCGGTGCTGCTGGCGGGCTGGCCCGAGGCGATCGCCGGCGCGCTCGTGGCGCTCGCGGCGATCCGGCTCCCGCTGGTCGCCTGCGTCGCGGTCGGTGTCGGCGCCGTCGTCGCGCTGCGCGCGCTCGCCGGCGCCTGAGAGGGTCAGCGCGCGGCGATCACCGCGATCTCGACCTTCAGAGGCGCCGCGGCGAGCTTCGCCTCGACGGTGGCGCGGGCGGGCGCGCAGCCGGGCGCGAGCCAGGCGTCCCAGACGCCGTTCATCTCGGCGAAGGTGGCGATGTCGGTGAGCCAGATCGAGGCGGAGAGGAGCTTCGTCTTGTCCGTGCCGGCCTCGGCCAGGAGCGCGTCGATCATCCCCAGGATCTCCCGGGTCTGCTCGGCCACCGAGCCGCCGGCGGTCTCCTTGGCCACCTGGCCCGCGGTGTAGACGGTGTCGCCGTGGACGACGGCCATGGACATGCGCGGGCCGGGCTTGATGCGGGTGATCTCGGTCATGGGATGGATCCTCTCGTGTGGGACGCCTCTCATGGCCGAGCGCCGCGCCGGGAGCAAGGGCGAGCGGTACCCGATGTCACCCCGGCTGCGCGGCGAGGCGAGCGACCGGTTTCTCGACGATGGGCAGGTTGATCAGCGCGGACGCGATGCCGAGCGCCACCGAGAACCACCAGACGATGGCGTAGCCGCCGGTCGCCTCGTAGAGCACCCCGCCGAGCAGGACGCCGAAGAAGCCACCGAGCTGGTGGGAGAAGAAGGCGAAGCCGTAGAGCATCGCCATGTAGCGCGTGCCGAACATCACCATGACGAGCGCCGAGGTCGGCGGCACGGTGGAGAGCCACAGGAGCCCGATGGTGATGCCGAAGACGATGGCCGAGGCGGGGGAGGCCGGCACCAGCACGAAGGCGGCGATGGCGATCGCCCGTCCGAGATAGATCCAGGCCAGCAGGTAACGCTTGGGCATGCGCGTCGAGAGCCAGCCCGCGCCGAGCGAGCCCACCGCGTTGGCGAGCCCGATCACCGCGAGTGTCCAGCCGCCGACCGCCGCCGAGAGGCCGGCGTCCTTCAGGTAGGCCGGCAGGTGGGCGGTGATGAAGGCGAGCTGGAAGCCGCAGGTGAAGAAGCCGGTGACGAGGAGCACGTAGGAGCGGTGCCGGAAGGCCTCCGCCAGCGCCTGCGCGATCGACTGGCTCGGGCCGGCATCGGCCTTGGCCGACGCGCCGCCCGAGCCGCGGGCGGCGAGCATCACCGAGAGCGGCAGCACGACGAGCATGATCGCGGCGAACCAGAGGAGCGCGTCCTGCCAGCCCACCGCCTCGATCAGCGCGTTGCCGATCGGCGGGAACAGGAACTGCCCGAAGGAGCCGGCGGCGACGCCCATGCCGAAGGCCATCGGACGCCACTCCTCCGGCAGCAGCTTGCCGAAGGCGCCGAGCACGAGGTTGAACGAGGCGCCGGCCAGCCCGATGCCGATCAGCACGCCCGCACCCAGGTGCAGCATCATCGGCGTCGAGGCCCAGGCCATGAGGACGAGGCCCGCCGCGTAGAGCAGCGCACCGACGATCAGCACGCGCACCGTCCCGTACCGGTCCGCCACCGCACCCGCGAACGGCTGGCCGATGCCCCACACCAGGTTCTGGATGGCGATGGCCAGCCCGAACGTGTCGCGGCCCCAGCCGTAGTCCGTCGTCATCGGCACCTGGAACAGGCCCGCCGAGGCGCGGGGCCCGAAGGTGACGAGCGCGATCAGGCAGCCGGCGGCGATGACGATCTCGGGGGCGACGCGCGACGGGCGCTCCGCGGCAGCGGGGGAGGGCATCGGGTTCGGGCTCCGTCGAGGGCGCGTGCGGCGGCATCGCGTCGGTGGCCGCAGCATAGCTCGCGGGCGGGGCGGGGGAAGCGAATTGGCTGCATGGCGCCCATCACGCATGGTGATGCCTCCCGTGCCCGCTTCGGCCTCGGACGATGCCGCGGCGGCGCGGAACCGGTGCGCGACGGCACCCGTTTCCCGCGGGACCCTCTCGACCTCTCGACGACCCTGCCGATCGCACACCCGAGGAGCCCCGCGATGACCCCACGCCTGAAGCCGCTCGCGCATCAGATCGTCGTCGTCACCGGTGCCGCCGGCGGCGTGGGCCGCGCCGTCGCGCGTGCGGCGGCCGCGCGCGGCGCC